>JAGPDJ010000282.1 GCA_018057635.1 Ferruginibacter sp.
GTTTTCTTTGAAAGGGCAACTAGTGATACAATCAAAAAAACTGACAGTACAAAGTATATTTATACTTTAGATGCTCCGCAGTCAAATCAGGGTAAAGTACAACCTGTATTAAAACCAACCGGCTGGACAAATGATTTTGAACACATACTTACGGCTGAACAGGTTGTTTATCTTGATTCCCTGGTCGGGAATTTTGAAAATGAAACTTCTATTGAAATAGCTATTGTAACCATTGATACATCTGTTGTTGATAAAGCGGGATTTGAAAAATTCATAAAAAATCTTTCTAATGAATGGGCTGTGGGGAAAAAGGGCCTGAATAATGGGATAGTTATTGGGATCAGTATCGGTTTAAAAAAGATACGCATTCATAATGGGTATGGTATTGAATCAATGCTTTCTGATACAGAAACGAAAAAGATTATTGATGAGATTATGATTCCTGAGTTCCGGAATGCCGCATATTTTGAAGGAATAGAAAAAACTATCCTGGCTATTATATCTAAACTGAAACCATTGTAAATAACATCTGCTTCAAAGCTTTGTGTAGCTTCATGCAACTATATTTGAGTTAACTGTTTACAACTTTTTTAAACTTGTAAGGCTTATGGTCATTTTTGATAGTAAATTAACGACCCTGTTTTTGGTTTAAAACCGGGAAGCCTGCTTACAATTATTTCTATCCTTTCTTTGCCTGGAACAATAATACATTATGATTATCCGTTATTCCATGTTGTAAAACAGCCCGATATGAATATGCAAAAGCCAAACCATACTCACCCGGTAGTGCAGGCGGTAAAGAATTTTATCAGCAAACTGATGCAAAATCCGGAAATCTACCCTATAAAATATTATAAGAAAAACCAACGCCACCGTAGAAACTGGAAGGCACCACTGGTAAAATAAACAGTACTGCTGTGGATTTTACTGGTTAAGTATTTCAGCAGATTTTCTCTTGATACGGGAAAAGACAAAGAGTACTTTTATGCTTCTAAATCCAATATTATGAAAAAAAATGAACCCTCTGGTTTGAGTTTATCTGCTGTGATGAAAGCAGTAACAACCGCTTTGAACAGCCTGTTCTTCTCTACGGATAACAGGGATTTTCAAAGATTAAAAAATTTTATTGCTTCTTAAATAGCCGATGCTCACCTCAACCACCTGAATTCCCTTATGCGCATGTATAAGGGAATTGCTTTTTTAGCTGAACAGGTATTCTACATCTGATTTCGTCAATGCTTTTACAAAGCTGGCATCATCGGCTATCAGTTCTTTGGCCAGGGCTTTTTTCCTTTCCTGCAGTTGCAGTATCTTGTCTTCAATCGTATCTATACAAATCATCCTGTAAGCAAATATATTTTTCGTCTGCCCTATACGGTGAGTACGGTCAATGGCCTGTTGTTCTACTGCCGGGTTCCACCAGGGATCGACAATATATACATAATCTGCTGCCGTGAGATTTAATCCCACACCACCTGCTTTCAGTGATATCAGGAATACCCTGCAATCATCATTATTCTGAAAATTCTGTATTGCCTTTTCCCGGTCAACCGGGGATGTGCTTCCGTCGAAATATTCAAATGGAATATGCTGTTCGGTTAGTTTTTCTTTTATCAATGCCAGCATTCCCAGGAACTGCGAAAATATAAGCGCTTTGTGTTCGCCAATATTTTCTTCTATTTCCCTGGCCAGTTCGTCCAGTTTAATGGAATGGTTGGGGTATTTATCCTCTTCATTCAGGATGGCCGGACTGTCGCAAATTTGCCGCAGTTTCATTAATCCCTGGAGGATGGTTAACTGTGATTTATCAATTCCCTGCTGGTCAATGGTTCCAAGGATTTTTTCGCGATAGCTGTTCCTGTATGCATCATAGATCTTGCGCTGTGCACTATCCATTTCACAGAATAAAATTGTTTCCGTTTTATCAGGCAGGTCTTTGGCAACCTGTTCCTTTGTTCGGCGGAGTATAAAAGGATACAGTAATTTTCTTAGGTGTTCCTTTTGTTCCTGCTCCCCGAATTTATCAATGGGTGTGGCAAATTCATTCCTGAAAAACTCCATACTTCCCAATAACCCGGGATTAAGAAAATTCATCTGGGCAAAAATGTCGAATGTATTATTCTGAAGCGGGGTACCGCTCATGCATAACCTGTTTTTGGCTGTAAGCAAAGAAGCAGCTTTGGTTACTTTTGATGAAGGATTCTTTATCGCCTGGCTTTCATCAAGAATTACATAATCGAACAATATTTTCAGCAGCAATTGAATATCACTGCGCAAAGTTCCGTAAGTAGTAATTATAATATTGTGCTGCTGCAGTTCATCCACGTTTCTGCTCCTAGTATTTCCATGGTGTATATGGTAAGTAAGCCCGGGTGTGAATTTTTTTACTTCATTCTGCCAGTTATAGATCAGTGTTGTAGGGCAGATCACAATTGCCTTTAATCCGCTATTGATATTCTTGTAATAATCCAGCATGGTTAGTGCCTGCACGGTTTTACCCAAACCCATATCATCTGCCAGTATACCTCCCCAGCCAACATCATTCAGGTAACTGAGCCATTGATAACCCGAAACCTGGTAGGGGCGCAGGATATGCTGCAGCCCTTCGGGTGCCGGTATCTCCGGTATATTCTTAAACTCCCGCAGGCGTTCAAATTTTTCATCCAGTGCAAAACTCAGTTCAGTTTCATCCCTGTTTTCGTACAGTTCATCAATCACACTCATGTGGTATCTCGACAACCGGAGCTTGTCACTCTTGCCATCGCCAACTTTAAACAGCAATGCATAGCGCTTGAGCCACTCATCCGGGAGTATACCCAGTGTTCCGTCACCCAATTGCACAAATGACTGTTTACCGGCCAGTGCCCTTTTTATATCGGCAATGCCTACACGCTGTTCGCCGAATTCAATTTCTACTTTTGCATCAAACCAGTCGAGCCCGCTGCTAACATGGATATGTGTATTTGGCCGGGCAGTATTAAACCTGAAATTTTTCAGCGCTTCAAATCCGTATACCGGTATCTTCATTTCCTTCATGGCATCCACAAATAGGAAGAACCAGTTGTTGCGCAATACGTCTGCCCCTTTCAGTACCAGGTTGTTGTCATCATGCCGGGTAAACATGGAATGAAGTCCTTCCAGTTTACTGATAAATTGCTCTTCTGCTTCTAAATTACGGTGTATGATAAGAATCTTATCGCCATCGGGAATGGTAATGGTATCTTTAAAGGATGCTTTTGTATCAAATCCGTTGTAAGAGAATACCGGCTGAAAAACAAGGTAATCGCCCTTTTCCAGTAACTGGAGTTTCACTTCAGGTGCACCGCTCTTGATTTCTTTTACAAGTGTTTTATCAAATTCCACCTGGTAATCCTTCGTTAACGGAAGGATCACTTTTTGCATTTTTTCTGCCCAGTTTGTTTTACTAAGCTGTATGTTTCCCTGCCTGCTGAATTTTTCTGCCTGTAATACGTCTTCTGGTTTTTGCCACAGGTATAAAATATTTTCATACAAAAAAACAAGGCTGCTCTGGCATTCGTTCTTGCTGAATGAAACAGTATCATCGCCCAGTTTAACCATACACACGATCTCGTAATGACCATTTACCGCCAGCACTTTAAATACCGGTGAAATAAAGTGATTACTCAATTCTATTTCAGAAAGATTGGCTGTTTTAAATGCCTTGCTTCGCTGAAGCAGGAATACAAAATTGTTCTTATCCTGTTCTTCAAACAGTTTTTTTAATTTGGGATGCAGGTATTCAGTGATCAGTGATTTTGTTTCTTCCGGAAGGTCTTCGCCATCGTTGTGTATGATGTTCTCCCAGATGCCACTGAACGGAGAGTTTCGGTTCAGGTATTTGTTAACCTCTGTTTCCTGCAGTTTTCTTACCTGCTGGAAAAGTATTTTATCATCTTCATTAAAAAGCTCCGTATTTACAAATTTTGTAAGATCAAGCGCTTCTGCCTTACCGGTATACTTACGGTTGTCTTCATCTGCATCTCCCTGGATGGCATCTATATTAAAACCCGGGTATGTTTTTGCATTGAAATTAAAAACAAGGCC
>JAGPDJ010000283.1 GCA_018057635.1 Ferruginibacter sp.
TTTACCAGCATCCACCTCGCTGTTTCGTAAATGGCAAGGGTAAGTTCCGACATATGCTTTTTGGCAGAATCCTGTTGTGCGGAAGAAAGTGGCGGTAACCCGTTTTTTACAGGTACCAATTCGTCTTTACTAAAACGGATATTTCTCCGGTAAAAATATTGATCCCCTACTACACCGATCCAGCCGGGTGCATGGTAAATAATAAACGCAGCATTTTCTTTTTTAGAAGTATCCAGCAGATCGCGGCCCAAAGTTGAATTTGAATATGGTTGCTGGAGCATTCCCGCAATGGTGGGAAGTATATCTATTTGCGACACCGGTTCAGAATGCCATTGCGGGCTCAGCAAATCTGGTGCATAAAACAGCAATGGGATGTGCTCGTCTGCCAGCCTTTGTTCAGTCCATGCTTTTGGATAAATGGCTGTAGCATTACCTTCCAAACCATGATCGCCTACAAATACAAAAATGGTATTGTTAAAATAACTTTCTTTTTGAGCAGCTTCCATGAATTTTTGAAAACAATAATCAGTATAGGCAAATGCATGGTATTCCTCCAATGATTCAAAGCCATATTTGTTCAATTCTTCAATTGGAATTATTTTCTTTACAAAATCACTGTCTTCTTCCGGAATATTGAATGGCCGGTGGTTATCGGCTGTTTGTATAATTGAAAAAAATGGTTTCTGCTGCTTTGCCATCACCTGGTTGGCTTCCAGGAAAAGGGATTTGTCGCTGATGCCCCAAACATTAATTTTTTTTGAGCTGTAACTTCCTTCTTCATAAATATTTATCCCCTGGATGTTTTTTACAAGCCCGTTGAAATTATTGAACTGACTTCTTCCACCAATGAAATAAAATTTTTCATACCCTTCAAAATCATTGATTATTGAACGTTGGTTAATACTGGCTTCATTGCGTGTGGCAAATTTACCCAGTTGAACATCCGGCGTTCCGGTTAATATGGCAAAAACACCCCTTGCCGTTCCAAAACTAGGTGAAAAACAATTTTCAAAGAATATCCCCTTTTTGGTGAGTTCATTAAAATAAGGAGTGCTGTTTAATGGGTTACCGCTCATGCTGCTTTTGTACATGCTGAAACTTTCACAGATCACCAATATGATATTGGGCTGACTTTCCAGCGCCTTGCTGCCCGGATGAATTACCCTGTTATAATGATCGGGCCTGGTAACTGATTGCCGGATATTTAAAAAATCAACCATCCTGGGATAGAATTCTTTAGCACGGGTATTGTAATCCGGATCCCTGAAACGCAATGTGGTGAAAAAATTCTGAAAAGGATTTAATGCCAGGTTGCTTTTAAATTCATCATTCAGGTTAAATGCCCGGAAGAAATTCAAAGGTTTAAGGGTAAAGAAGCCATACATGAACCAACCCATGATCAGCAAAGCGATGACATGCCAACGGCGGCGATACGAGAATTTATGAATGTTGAGGTTCTTATCAACCACTTCCACATGTGTACGCCGGAACATCCAGATCATCATCATTACGGCTCCAAATAAACCGATCAGTATCCAGATGATGGGATAACTCTGCCAAACCATCTGAAGACTTTCCTGGGGATCTTCAGCAAAGATCAGTGCATCGGCATTTAACCGGGCATTGATATAAGCAAATTGCCCGAAATCAGCACCATAAAAAAACAAAACCAGTAATGTGAGAATTCCCAGGTATATTGTCCAGAATTTTTTCATGCGTTCACTGTGAAACGGCGAAAATTTAGGGTAAGTGGAAAATAAAGCAATGGGAAACAAAATAAATGCGATCCAGCGAAGGTCATATTTAAGTCCAAGCCAAAATGCAGGCAATAGTTCCAAAATACCTGTTTGTTTGGGTTTGAAAAAGATCACAGTAGCAATCCTGAAAGCAGTAAAAATTAAAAGGTATACCAAAAACAATTTTACCAGCCACTGAATTGTTTTGGATACCCGCCATTGGATCAGCATAGTTTACAACCTATTTTAAAAAAATATATAGCCGGCAAAGTTAATTTTTCTTTTTGTTGTTGAGGAGCAAATATTTGGCTGTTTCATGCCATGCATCTGTCAGTGTACTCATATATTTTTTTACACTATCTGTTTCAGCAGCAGGTTTTATTTCTTCATTATTTATAACAGATACCATTTCCTCTTTTCCTGTTTTGGTATCTTTTAAAAAATAATATTCAGCAGAAACCAATCCTACTGTTTTTACATCATGATCAATAATAAAAGCAAATTTTTCATTTGAAATTGAATTGCCTGTTTTGAGCGCCAGTGTATCAAAAAGATCCCGTCCAAATGTATTGTTATAGTAAGGAACTTTAGCGATAGAAGCGATGGAAGGTAAAATATCTACCTGTGAACAAACATCATGTATTCTTTTTGCCGGCAGCATTTTTGGCCAGTAGAACAATAATGGCACATGCTCACAGGTAAGTCCTTTAGACGTATAAGCCTTAGGAAACAGGTCACCGGCATTGCCCCTGATGCCATGATCACCAACAAAAACAAAGATCGTATTGTTGAAATAGGTTTCCTTTTTGGCAGCTTCCATGAATTTTTTATAACAATAATCTGTATAACGGAAAGCATTCAATTCTTCATTATTTTCAAACCCGTTTTTCTTCAGTTCAGATTCCGGGTAATTCACAAATTTAAATTCTCCCCTGTCTTCTTCCGGAATGGTGAACGGCCGGTGATTATCGGCTGTTTGTATGATTGCAAAAAATGGTTTGGATTTCTGTTTTAAGATGCCATTTGCTTCCAGGAATAAATTTTTGTCGCTTATACCCCATACATCCACTTTTTTAGCTTTAAAATCATCCTGTGAAAAAATGCGGAGCCCGTTGATATTATTGGATAACAGGCCCTGGATATTAGCCCAGGTTGGATTTCCTCCAAGGAAATAATACCGTTCATAATCCTTAAAATCATTAATGATCGTATGCTGGTCTACTACATTCGGATTCCGGCTTGCCGTACTCGGACTTTCAACATCCGGAATACCTGTTATTGTTGCCCACACACCCCTAGCTGTACCAAATGCAGGTGTAAAACAACGGTCAAAGAAAACACCATCTGCACAGAGTTCGTTAAAATAAGGCGTTGTGTTTAATGGATTGCCGTGTGAACTGCTTTTATAGGCACTGAAGCTTTCACAGATAACGAGTACAACATTCGGCTTATTGGTGAATGTGTCTGAAACACTATAATACCTTTCAAAATTCAATTTTTCTATATCCGGATCTTTTACACCCAGGTATGCTGACATGAGCGGATAGAATTCCCTCAATTTCTGTTTATTAAAACCCGAATGCTTAAAATTTAGTGTACTGAAAAAACTCTGAAAAGGATTCAGTGCCGTATTTGCCTTAAAGTCATCTGCAAATGTAAAAGCATCACTCCACCGCAGGGGAAATTGCCCGATCTTTCCAAATGACAGTGCGCCCAGCAATACAACAAATAGTATATAATATCCGGCGATCAATTTTTTTGAATGGGTTGATTTTTCTTTAGCTGTCATCCGCAACAGTATCTTTTTGTGAAGCCAGGCAAACAATACAACCAACACTGCCAACAGCAATACAATCTTAAACAACGGATAAGATTCAAACATCATATTGAATGAAATGCCTGCATCCTGTAAAAAATTTAGTACAGATGCATTTAGCCGCTGCTTCAGGTAATCATAATGATAGAAATCTGATCCCAAAAAAACCAGGGTTACCAGGAACAATAGCAGCATAAGGATATTCCAGTAACGGATTGCCCGGTTATATTTAAACGGGTTTATAAAGGGAATCGCACACAATAACAGCATACCGAGACCAAGTATGGCTATGAATTTGGCATCAAACCGCAATCCCAATATAAATGAAGAACCACTGAAAGGGCGGTTTTCGCCCCTGTAGTGAAAAAAGAAGATCAACCTGTAAACAGTGCGGGTTGCCAGGAAAATCAGCAACACAGAAAAAACCCAGCGAATAAGCCTGGGAATTTTATTAATAAAACCCATGAATTTTATTTTAAGCTGCCGCTAAATTAGATTAATTATTTT
>JAGPDJ010000284.1 GCA_018057635.1 Ferruginibacter sp.
CCCAGCGCAACCACCACCTGCAAGTTATTATTGGTACTACCATCATTCAGTGCAATAAACTGGGTATTTCGGAAGGTGCGAACCCATCCCATAACGGTAGCTTCATACCCGGTTTTATCTGACAGTAACAGTTCTTTTATTTTGATGCGCTTGTTAAACATAGTTCAAAATTTGAGTGGGCAAAGATAAAAATAGTTGTGGAAGTTAATAAAGTAAAAAGGTTTAAAAAGCTTGTCAGAACAATTTAAACCTCTTGTATTAATAAGTTTTTTTCAATTAATATCGCTGACTGGTAAATCTGCGGTGTGGTTTACCCTGGTTACCACCACCCCCCGGACTTCCTCCGCGTCGTTTTTGTTGCTGTTGTTGCGGCTTTGGCGGCAGGTTTTTTAAATTGAAACCAGAATAATCTATGTGATAAGGATGGTTGATGTCTTTTGGAATTTCCTTGCCGATCAGTTTATGAATGTCTTTCAGGTATTGCAGTTCTTCTGCTTCGCAAAAAGATAACGCAATACCGCTCAATCCTGCTCTACCGGTACGGCCGATTCGATGCACATAGGTTTCGGGGATATTGGGCAGTTCATAATTGATCACATGCGTAAGTTCATCCACATCAATGCCGCGGGCAGCGATATCTGTTGCCACTAAAACCCGGGTTGTTCTGTCTTTAAAATTACTCAGTGCTTTCTGCCTGGCATTCTGTGATTTGTTTCCGTGTATGGCTTCTGCTTTAATTCCGATTCTAACCAGGTCTTTTACAACCTTATCGGCACCGTGTTTGGTGCGGGTAAAAACGAGGGCAGTTTCAATGGATTTGTCCTTGAGAATATTTTCAAGCAAAGCTTTTTTATTGGCTTTCTCTACATAATATAGTAATTGCTGGATGGTATCTGCGGTTGTTGCAGGCGGAGTTACTTCTACTTTAACAGGATCTGTAAGTATTGCATTGGCCAGCCCCTGTATCTCTTTGGGCATGGTTGCCGAAAAGAAAAGTGTTTGTCGTTTTACCGGAAGTTTGGTAATTACCCTTTTTACGTCGTGAACAAAGCCCATATCCAGCATACGGTCAGCTTCATCCAGCACAAAGATCTCAACGTCTTTTAAGTTGATATGCCCCTGGTTCATAAGATCTAACAACCTTCCCGGAGTAGCAACCAGGATATCAACGCCTCTTTCTAAACCCTGGGTTTGTGCAAATTGATTTACACCACCAAAAATAACCAGGTTCTTTAACCTTAATCCGGAACCATATACCTTAAAACTTTCCTGTATCTGGATAGCCAGTTCACGGGTTGGTGTAAGGATTAAGGCCCTGATGGGGCGATGCCCGGGTTTGGAAGCATGTGGTTTAGCCAGCAACTGCAGCATGGGAACAGCAAATGCGGCTGTTTTACCGGTGCCGGTCTGGGCACATCCCAACAGGTCTCTGCCTTCTAAAATAGGCGGAATTGCTGCCTGTTGAATGGGTGTTGGGTTTGTGTAACCTTCCTTGTGGAGCGCATCTAAAATGGGCTCAATGATCTTTAAATCTTTAAATAACAATGTTTGTAAAATTAAAATGAATGCGGAAATGAAGTGTTTAACTCCATCATCAAAAACGAGAGTGCTTTAAAAAAGCATTTTATTGGGAATGGGAAATTATCAATAAAAACTGGCTTAAAATGCCGCGGAATAAATGAACTGCTGCAAATGTACGTTTAAAAATCGGTTAAGCAGGGTTTATTTACCAAACTCATCTAATGCAAAGTCAACAGCCGCAGTGGCATGTAATAATGTTGTATCAAAAACGGGCACCTTACAATCTTCCTGTTTTAACAGTATTGGAATTTCAGTACAACCTAAAATAACCCCTTCTGCTCCCCGATCAACCAGTTTATCAATAATATGCAGGAATTGTTTTTTTGTTCCGGGTAAGAAAAAGCCTTTGCCGAACTCTGTATAAATTGCTTTGTTGATGTATTCAATGTCATCCTCATCAGGAATCATGCATTGTATATTGTGATGGGCCAGTTTGTTTTTATAGAAATCCATTTGCATGGTATATTTTGTTCCAAGAAGGGCTACTTTTTTCAGTGCTTGTTTTACAATTGATTTTGCTACAGCATCTGCAATGTGTATGACGGGAATTTTAACTGCAGCCTGGATTTCATCCGCAATGTTGTGCATGGTATTGGCACCGATAAGAATACAGGAGGCGTTGGATATTTCCAGTTTTTTTGCTTCATTACACATGATCGATGCAATGCCAGCCCAGTTCTGTTGCTCTGTAAGGGTTTTGATTTCGGCAAAATCTACCGAATGTATTATAATATGAGCCGAGTGAGCTCCGCCTAATCTTTTATTTGTTTCTTCATTCAGCAAGCGATAGTATTCAGCGGTTGAATACCAGGTAATACCGCCGATCAATCCGATAGTTTTCATGATCAATGTTATTTATTAACAAAGTAAAACAAAAAGCGCTTTCCTTTAACGGAAAACGCTTTTGATCTGGGTTAGTTAAATGAGATTTAATTATTCAGCATCAGTGGCATTACCAGCATCAGCAGTTCTTCATTGTCTGGTTGTTCTGATGGTTTAATGATGCCGGCTTTGGTAGCTGTGCTTAGTTCCATATTCACTTCAGTGGTGTCAGCGCCATTCAGCATTTCAATCAGGAATTTGGCATTGAAAGCGATCTGCAGGTCTTCGCCATCATACTGGCAGGCCATGCGTTCATTTCCTTCAAAACTAAAATCAACATCCTGTGCCGCCAATTGTAATTCATTACCGGTAATGGTTAATGCAACCTGGTTGGTGCTTTTATTGCTGAATACACTTACCCTGCGCAAAGCGTTTTGAAAATCGGAACGGTTTACAACCATCTTATAAGGATTATCAACCGGGATCACCACTTTATAATCGGGGAACCGGGCATCTATCAACCGGCAAACCAGTTCTGTGCCGCCGTGTTTTACAAACAAGTGATTGCTGTTGTAAGAAAGTGTAAGCTCATCTTCATTATCAGGCAAAGCTGATTTTAACAGGTTGAGTGGTTTTTTTGGAACAATGAAATTGTCTTTTTTCGGGCAGGAAACATCATTGCGGGTATAACGTACAAGCCTGTGCGCATCTGTAGCTACAAAGGTGATGCCTTTTTTATCCAGTTCAAAGAAAACGCCTGTCATGGCTGGGCGCAGGTCATCTGCACTTACAGCAAAAATTGCTTTGTTGATGGCAGTAACAAGAGCAGTAGAGGTCATGGTAAAAGAATTAGCATCATCTGCTGCCGGTTCCCTGGGGAAGTTATCCGGGTTTTCACCCATCACTTTATATTTACCATTATCGCTGGTGATCTCTACAGAAAAATTCTTATCAATGCTGAAAGTAAGCGGTTGTTCGGCTATATTCTTTAATGAATCCATCAGGATCTTTGCCGGTATACAAACTTTTCCGCTGTCTTTTGCTTCAATATCCATGTGAACTTTCATTACTGTTTCCAGGTCTGTAGCCACTACGGTCAGCTTATTTTTTTCAATTTCAAACAAAAAATCTTCCAGTATAGGAAGCACTGTATTGGCATTTATTACACCATTGATCTGCTGCAGTTGTTTAAGCAGCGCCGAAGAAGAAACGATAAACTTCATAAGAGTTGATAATTAAGGAACCAAAGATAAAATATTGCAGTTAATCGGGACAAGATAATCTAAATATTTTGGTTGCTGGCAGAACGGTATTATTTAACATGGCCCGGATGCCTATATAGAAAGGATAAAAAGGACTGAAGTACATTTGTGTAATTATTATTTAATGGAGCGAAAGAACATAGGAACCGAAAAGGCCCGTCAGAAGATCAGGCACTTTTGCAGTTACCAGGAGCGGAGCCACCAGGAAGTTAAAGAAAAACTCTATGGTTTTGGTTTGTATAAAGTGGATGTGGAAACGCTATTATCTGAAATGATAGAAGAAAACTACCTGAATGAAGAAAGGTATGCCATTGCATTTGCCGGCGGAAAGTTCCGGATAAAAAAATGGGGGAAGGTAAAGATCAGGTATGAACTGAAGCAAAAA
>JAGPDJ010000285.1 GCA_018057635.1 Ferruginibacter sp.
ACTTCATCATCCGCCTTTTAATAACCGCTGCCATTGCCTACATATTGTCTAAGATATTAAGCGGTGTGCATATTGATGATTACATCACTGCCATCATATTTGCTTTTGTGCTGGCATTGCTGAATGGCTTCATCAAACCATTGCTGATACTATTCACACTTCCTATAACCATCATCACCCTCGGGCTGTTCCTGTTTGTAATAAATGCACTGATCATCATCATCGCCGACAAATTTATTGACGGGATCCAGGTGGACGGTTTCTTCTGGGCCTTGCTGTTCAGTTTAATTCTCTCCATATTTACATCTGCTACAGATGCGGCTATGAAGGATGATAAAAGCAAATAATCAATTAGTCAATTTGAAGATTTGAAGATTTGAAAATGTGCAAAATGTGGAGAATGTGCTGATGTGCTAATGGTGATTCAATAAATTATTAGAAATTTTTTTAAGTGTATGGAATTTTTCAAAATTAAATTTGTCTATTCTTTAAATAAATAAAACTCACTCATTAAAATTCCATCACACTCCATCACATTCCATCACATTCCATCACATTTTTCACATTCCCCACATTAGCACATCAGCACATTAGCAAATTGCCTCATCTTCAAATTTTTAGTCTATCACCATCTTATACCTCACCGCCTGTTTTTTAATGATCTTCTCTACTTCAGATTCAAGCGTTGCTGACTTGTTATTGGTTGCAGCTTTCTTTTTTTCGTTGGCTATATAAACTTCCCTTTGTGTATTGATAGATTCTATTTCTTTGTGGATCTTAGTACGCTCTGCAGCTTTCTTTTCAATGATCAGCTGGATATCTTTGCGGCTTTTTTTCTGAAGGCTGTCGGGTAAAGTTTTAATGTCAACTTTTTCAGCAAAGTTTTTGTCTTTTTCAGCAGCATCTACTGCATCCCATGTGCTGTTTTTATACAGTTCTTTTTTACCTTTTACAGTAACACGTTTTACAGCTACTGATTTATTCATTTTGTAATTCATTTCATCTGCACTGGCCTGTGCAGCATAGCCCGCTTGTCCCCTTTCACCAAAGCTGATGTACGTTCCATTCAGTTGATTGTTCAATGCAAATATGGTACTGTCATAGGGCGTTGGGATATCTTCTGTTTTTTCATTTTGATTGATGTTGGTATAACTGCCATTTCCACATTCTGCATTCAGGTTCCAGTGTTCGCGGATTCCCTGCATCCGTTCGCCGCAATAAATGGTATTTACGATCACGCCTTTTTGTTTGGCTTCATCGCAGGCTTTTGTGTATTGTAACCTTCCCTGTAAAAAATCTTCATTACCTGCAATGAAAATCACTTTGTAATTGGCGGGGTCGCTGTCCCAGCTGAGGTCTTTAAGCGAAGTATAGATCACCTGGCCACAATATTCATCGCCACCATTAGTAGTTAAATTAAAAAGTTGTTGAGAAAGTTTATCCAGGTCGCTTGTAAAACCACTCACCTGTTTTACAAAACCTGCTTTTACATCATTGTTGCTCCTGCCATATTCATACAATGCGATTTCTATTTGTGGAGCAAGTCCGTTATCGCAAGTGGCTTTTCCCATTACGCTCACCATGTTCCAAAGCTGGGCCTTGGCTTGTTCAATGAGGCCATCCATGCTGTTGCTCACATCGAGTAAAATAGCAGCTTGTATCTTTTGAGCCGCTTTTCCTTTTATCTCGTTAGATTCAGTAACTAAAACCTTTTTGTTTACCGGAGCTGGTTTTGGAATGAAATAAGTTGCTGCTAAAATACTGCATACAATTACTGTTGGTTTAAATAGCTGTGTCATATTAGTTGGTTTTTTTAAGCTAGATGCACAAGATTTGATTTTTGCATAGCATTTTTTTAAAAAGCTTGTCGGATTATATTTATTTTAACATCTTACTGCTAAAGCATGAACGAATGATTGATACATGGATGACACAGATGAGGCTGATTTAAACGGATCATTATTCGTGCATTCGTGGCAATACTTTTTTTAAATCATCGAGTCTTTTTAAATTTAATATTCGACCGTCATTGCGAGGAACGAAGCAATCTTTTATTTAAACGACATATTTAACAGGTTGCTTTGCTTCATACTTCGAAACTCCTCGCAATGACGGGCACCCTGCAATGATGTATACATTCAAATAGTTAGATTTCTTTCTTACCATTCATGTTTTTCTATTACCAACAACAATTAACTTTGCTCAACTAATTTTCTGACTGTCCATGCATTTTGATAAGAAAAATTTAAGCAACGAAACCATCCGGGATATTTACAGGAACCTGCTTTTTCCCCGCATGATAGAAGAGAAAATGCTGGTATTGTTGCGGCAGGGTAAGATTTCCAAATGGTTCAGCGGCATTGGGCAGGAAGCGATTTCTGTGGGTGCCACCATGGCCCTGCAGCAGGATGAATGGATAATGCCACTGCATCGAAACCTGGGTGTATTTACATCACGCAAAATGCCTTTGAGTAAATTATTTAAACAATGGCAGGGAAACAAAGATGGCTATAGTAAAGGCCGGGAAAGAAGTTTTCATTTCGGCAACAAGGACCATCATATCTGCGGTATGATCTCTCACCTGGGCCCGCAACTGGCCATAGCAGATGGTGTGGCGCTTGCCTATAAATTACGGAAAGAAGAAAAAGTTTCACTCACATTTACAGGCGATGGCGGCACCAGTGAAGGAGATTTTCATGAAGCCTTGAATACAGCCGCCGTTTGGGATCTGCCGGTAATATTTATAATTGAGAACAACGGGTATGGACTTAGTACTCCAACCAGTGAGCAATACCGCTGTAAAAACCTGGTGGATAAAGCGGCCGGTTATGGCATTGAGGGCGTTCAGATAGATGGGAATAATGTACTTACGGTTTATGATACCATCAAAGGAGTAAGGGAATATTGTATCAAAAATCAAAAGCCTTATCTCATAGAATGTATGACATTTCGTATGCGTGGGCATGAAGAAGCCAGCGGCGTAAAATATGTGCCCAAAAACCTGTTTGAAGAATGGGAACAGAAAGATCCGATAAAGAATTTTGAAGAATGGCTTAAACAGGAACAAATTATATCTGCTGCAGAAATAGAAGCGATCAGGTTTGAAACAAAAAATCACATTGAGGAAGAGTTGAAATCGGGATTTGATTCAGAAAAAATAATTCCGGATACAGATGAAGAACTGGAGGATGTTTGTGCACCTGTTTCCGTTGACCGTTCTTTGATCATTGAGAACAGTCATGGACAACCGGTGAGTGGTGCTGCATCAGAAAAAAAATTCATCAATGCCATCAGCGATGCGCTGGAACAATCGCTGAACAAACACAATAACCTGGTATTAATGGGGCAGGATATTGCAGAATATGGCGGTGCATTTAAAGTAACGGAAGGGTTTGTGGAAAAATTTGGTAAGGGACGAATCCGGAACACGCCATTGTGCGAAAGCGCCATTGTTGGCACAGCGCTGGGCCTTAGCCTGGAAGGATATAAATCGGTGATGGAAATGCAGTTTGGCGATTTTGTAACGGTTGGTTTCAACCAAATCATCAATAACCTGGCCAAAATATACTACCGGTGGGGGCAAAACGCAGATGTGGTGATTCGCATGCCAACAGGTGGTGGTGTAGGTGCAGGGCCATTTCACAGCCAGAGCAATGAAGCCTGGTTTGTACATACACCGGGGCTGAAAGTGGTTTATCCATCTTCACCTGCAGATGCAAAAGGGTTAATGATCGCTGCGATCAATGATCCCAATCCTGTTATGTTTTTCGAACACAAGGCATTGTACAGGAGTGTAAGCGCACAGGTGCCCGATCAGTATTATGAAATAGAAATAGGTAAAGCAAAACATATACAGGCAGGAGAAGATATTTCTATCATCACTTATGGTGCCGGGGTTCATTGGGCAATGGAATATGCCGAGAAACATCCGGGAATTTCCATTGATATAACAGACCTGCGTTCATTATTACCACTGGATTATGATGCCATTAAAAATGCAGTGTCCCGCACCGGGAAGGTTTTAATATTGCATGAAGATTGTTTAACAG
>JAGPDJ010000286.1 GCA_018057635.1 Ferruginibacter sp.
ACTGAAGCATCAATTGGTATGGTGAAAACTCCAAACCAAGCATGATACTTTCATCCCGGTAATATGGACTTACATAATCGCACGGTAATAATTGAAATGCTGTGGCCAGTTGAATGGCTTCATGTCCGCGGGAAGTACTATGCACATATTTGCATATGGGGCGGTTGGCTTCATAGATATCTGCCATTGCTTTTGCAGTACACATTAACCTGTAAGCTTTTAAAAGTATTTCTGTTTCAACTGCCATTTTTTTTTGCCGGAAAGGCGGAAAGACGTTTTTTAGTTATTAATTATTTTTTTCAATTTGCAGGCAAATTTAGCTGATTGTATTTTGAATATTTCAAGGTGAAATTAAAAAGCCTTTCCTTAAATAATAAATAAAAGGAAAGACCTGTATATTTTTTTGCGAGAAAAGATAAGAACGTCTTTACGCCTATCCGGCAATCATCATTGCATTTTAAATGTTTCCAGGAATTTAGTGGTGAAGTTGCCTGATTTGAAATTTTCATCTTTCATCAGTTGCAGGTGAAAAGGGATAGTAGTTTTTACACCTTCAATAACATATTCACTTAAAGCCCTGCTCATGGTATTAATGGCTTCTTCCCTGGTTTGAGCCACTGCAATAAGTTTCCCGATCATACTGTCGTAATATGGCGGGATCACATAGCCTGCGTACACATGGCTGTCAACCCTTACCCCATGGCCACCAGGTTGATGAAGTACGGTAATCTTACCTGGAGATGGCCTGAAATCGTTGTAAGGGTCTTCTGCATTGATCCTGCATTCAATAGCATGCATTTGCGGAAAATAAGCCTTGCCAACGATTTTTTCTCCGGCAGCTATTTTTATTTGCTCCTTAATCAGGTCATAGTTGATCACTTCTTCAGTTACGCAATGTTCAACCTGTATCCTCGTGTTCATTTCCATGAAATAAAAATTCCGGTGCTTGTCAACCAGGAATTCAATGGTACCAACGCTTTCATAATTTATTGCCTGGGCAGCTTTTATGGCAGCGGCTCCCATTTTCTCTCTCAGGTCATCAGTCATAAATGGAGATGGAGATTCTTCTACTAGTTTTTGGTGCCTGCGTTGTATAGAACAATCTCTTTCACTCAGGTGGCAAACATTCCCGTATTGATCACCTGCAACCTGTATTTCAATATGGCGTGGCTCTTCTACAAATTTTTCCATATAGATGCCATCATTTTTAAAAGAAGCAGCAGCTTCCGTTTTGGCATTCTCAAATGCTTTTTCAATTTCTTTTTCTTCCCAAACCACTCTCATTCCTTTTCCACCACCACCCGCAGTGGCTTTTAAAATAACGGGGTATCCAATTTGTTTGGCAGACCTTATTGCATGATCAACACTTTCCAGTAAACCTTCTACTCCCGGAACAACAGGAACACCCGCTTTTATCATGGTTTCTTTGGCTGTTACTTTATCACCCATAGAATTAATCATTTCCGGTGTAGGGCCGATAAATTTAATTCCATGATCGCTGCAGATTTTGGCAAACTTGCTGTTTTCTGCCAAAAAACCATAACCAGGGTGAATGGCATCTGCATTGGTAATTTCAGCAGCGGCCATGATGTGGGCCATATTCAGATAGCTGTCAACGCTTGCAGGCTTTCCAATACAAACCGCTTCATCTGCAAATTTTACATGCAGGCTATCTTTGTCAGCTGTGGAGTAAACGGCTACAGTTTTTATTCCCATTTCTTTACAGGTACGGAGAATCCTGAGTGCAATTTCTCCCCTGTTGGCAATTAATATTTTTTTAAACATCTTTTTAATTTGAAGATTTGGAAATTTGAGGATTTGAAAATCGAACCGGTAATACGTCTGATTTTGAAGTTATGAAGTTCTATTAGTATGAATTTCAACTTCAAATTTTCAAATTAACTCATTTTCAAATTGTCTAGCTCGGATCCACTAAAAATAAAGGCTGGTCATATTCAACCGGGCTGGCATCCTCCACCAAAACTTTTACGATTTTACCTTTCACTTCACATTCTATTTCATTGAAAAGTTTCATGGCCTCTATAATGCATACAACTTTTCCGGGAATTACTTCATCACCAACATTTACAAAAATGGGTTTATCCGGACCAGGCTGGCGGTAAAAAGTACCTATCATCGGGCTTTTAATTGTTACCAGGTTATCTTGTTTTGGAGTTGCTTCCGTTTTTTGTGTTGCAGGTTGTGCTGATGTTGGCGGAGGAGTTGGAGATTGAGGAGAGAAAGACTGTGATGTAGTTGCTACAATATTCTGAACCGGGTCTTTCTTTTGTTTTATGGTTATTTTTCTTCCGTCTTCTTCAATGGTTATTTCTCCAA
This sequence comes from Ferruginibacter sp., assembly GCA_018057635.1. Next base: position 2,338 of record JAGPDJ010000286.1, read on the forward strand.
TGGATGTCTTGTTAATTAGTTTTACAAGTTCCTGTATTTGTTTAATGTCCATGTAATAAGTTTAAATGGTTAATTGGGATAAAGAAACGGGCAGCTAAGATAGGAAATGATTATTCAAATTAGCAAGAATAAAATCCCGAAAAATTTAAAAAAAGGGTAAAATGAGGTAAAAATCGTTCAAAATTGACCAAAAATCAGGTAAAAACATGCATTTTCATACTAAAATAAAAAGGGGACAATTTTTGAAATCATCCCCTTTTATGTTCATTTTATGTTAAGTTAAGCCATTTTCTTTTTCAGGTTTTCATCAATGGCATCTAAGAATTCTTCTGTGTACAGGTAATGTTCTCCATGATTTACTTTGTTGCCATGGATACAAACTGCCAGGTCTTTGGTCATTTTGCCACTTTCTACCGTTTCAATACAAACAGCTTCCAGAGCGTTACAAAAGTCTATCAAAGGTTGGTTATTATCTAATTTGCCACGAAATGCAAGGCCTCTAGTCCATGCAAAAATGGATGCAATAGGATTGGTACTGGTTGGTTTTCCTGCCTGGTGATCGCGGTAATGCCTGGTAACCGTTCCATGTGCAGCTTCTGCTTCCATGGTTTTACCATCCGGAGTTATTAGTACGGAAGTCATCAATCCCAGGCTTCCAAATCCCTGAGCTACGGTATCACTTTGAACATCGCCATCATAATTTTTACAGGCCCATACAAAATTGCCGTTCCATTTAAGGGCACTGGCAACCATATCATCAATCAGCCTGTGTTCGTATGTAATTCCGGCAGCTGCAAATTTTTCTTTGAACTCTGTTTGAAAAATATCTTCAAATATGTCTTTAAAACGGCCATCATATTTTTTAAGGATGGTGTTTTTTGTTGAAAGATATAAAGGCCATTTTTTACTTAAAGCCATATTGAAACAACTACGGGCAAAACCAATGATGCTTTCATCTGTATTATACATACTCATGGCAACACCATCTCCTTTAAAATTAAATACTTCAAATACCTGGGCTTCTCCGCCATTTTCAGGTGTAAAGGTCATGGTTAATTTGCCTTTCCCTTTTATAACGGTATCGGTTGCCCGGTATTGGTCACCAAAAGCATGACGGCCAACGATGATCGGGGCAGTCCAGTTGGTAACCAGTCGTGGAACATTTTGCATAACAATCGGTTCACGGAAAACTGTACCATCCAAAATATTCCTGATGGTACCGTTTGGACTTTTCCACATCTGTTTCAGGTTGAACTCTTTTACACGTGCTTCGTCAGGTGTTATGGTAGCGCATTTGATTCCTACACCGCATGCCTTGATGGCATTAGCGGCGTCTATGGTTACCTGGTCGTTTGTTTCATCGCGGTATTCCATACCCAGGTCATAATACCGGATAGGTACATCTATATAAGGTATAATGAGTTTGTCTTTAATGAATTTCCAGATGATACGGGTCATTTCATCACCATCAAGTTCAACGACGGGATTGGCTACTTTAATTTTATTCATTTCAATTTAATTTAGAGTTGCGAAAATACGATATTAAGGAATATGGCAACTAAGGTATAAATTCAAAAAACCGCAAAGAAGAGAGGAAATAGAGGCGTCGCAGAGATTCTCAGCGTAAACTCAGCTTTTTTTATTCTGTGCAGTATAAATTACAAATTCTTAATAATCTCATCAGCAAATT
>JAGPDJ010000287.1 GCA_018057635.1 Ferruginibacter sp.
CCATATACCTGTTGGGCAGTGGTTGTTTATATACGGCATCCAATATCTCATTTACATTGGTATTAAATTTTGCCCGGAACCTGTCCATCAGTTCTGGTTCGAAAGTATTATATAAGAAATACTGAATTACCTTTTTGCCCAGGTATGCACCACTACCCTCGTCGCCTAATACATAACCAAGGCCAGGACTGTTTTTTACAATTTTTTTACCATTGTAAAAACAAGAGTTTGAACCTGTTCCTAAAATACAAGCGATACCTTTCTTATTTCCACACAACGATTTGGCGGCACCCATCAGGTCGTGATCAACCATGATCTTTGATCCGGTGAATACAGATTTCAGTGCATCTTTAACGATCTTCACATTAGCAGGATTGCTGCAACCTGTGCCATAGAAGAATATTTCATCAGGAGCTGCATTTTTGATCTTTGATATGAGTTCTTTCTTAATTATTTCCTTCATCTGGTTACCAGATAAGAAATACGGGCTGAGCCCCTGGGTATTGATCTTCTTTTTTTTTCCACCGCTCAACAAGCACCATTCCGTTTTTGTTGATCCACTATCGGCAATTAACTTAACTGACATTTCATTTAGTTTAAATCATATTCAAGTTAAAACATTCGGCTGAAATACATACAAAAATAAAAAGGTTAATAACAAAAATTTACCTTCGCAATCCAATTTGTGCCGGCAGGGTATGTTTTGCATCAAATAAAAGATATATGGAGAAGAAAAAAATACAGGTTTGGTTGCCATTACTTTTCAGTATTACTATGATTGCAGGGATCTTCATCGGGTATAAAATGAGGGATGAGATTCCGGGTAAAAGTTTTTTTTATACTGAAAAGCGCAGGCCTGTTCAGGAAGTGATGGAACTGATAAAAAACAAATATGTTGATACGGTAGACCTGAATATGCTTGCGGATACTGCAATACAGGCAATCTTATCCAAGCTTGACCCTCATTCTGTTTTTATTCCTGCAAAAGACCTTGACCAGGTTAACGAAGAAATTGCCGGCAGTTTCTTCGGTATCGGTATTGAATACAATATTTTTAATGACAGCCTGCATGTAGTGAATGTATTAAAAGAAGGGCCCAGTTTTAAAGCGGGCATCCTCACCGGAGACAGGATACTGAAAGCCAACAATTATACTATATCCGGAAAAAAGGCCCCGATTGATTCAATCCGCAGCGTATTAAGAGGCCCTCGCGGAAGTATTGCTGATATCACATTATTGAGGGGTAACAGGCAAATGAATATCAAAGTTACCAGGGATATCATTCCCATAAGCAGTGTTGATGCTGCATATATGGCAGACAGTATTACCGGTTATATCAGGCTGAATAAATTTACGCAGCATACTTACCGGGAATTTATGCTGAGCCTGGAGTCTTTAAAAAAGCAAGGACTGCAAAAACTGATTTTCGATCTGCGTGGCAATGGTGGCGGTGTATTGGATGAAGCTGTTGAAATAGCGGATGAATTCCTGGAGGGTGATAAGCTCATTACTTATACCATTGGAAGGCATTCTCCGCGGAAAGAATACCGGTGCCGCCGGACTGGCCAGTTTGAAAAAGGGAAATTGGTTATATTGGCCGATGAGGGAACTGCCAGTGCCAGTGAGATCATCATTGGTGCTTTGCAGGATTGGGACAGGGCAACGATCGTTGGCAGAAAAACATTTGGAAAAGGATTGGTGCAGGACCAGTTTGACCTGAGTGATAAAAGCGCCCTGAGGCTTACCATTGCCAGGTATTATACACCTATCGGCAGGAGTATTCAGCGTTCTTACGCAAATGGTGGTAAAGCTTATTATGAAGAAATAAGCCACCGGTTTCAGATTGCAGACAGCAGCAAACCAGACTCCCCACCTGTTAATAACGGAAAAGCATACCTGACATCTTCCGGGAAAAAAGTATATAGCGGCGGCGGAATTTCTCCCGATTATTTTATACCGGCAGATACTGCATTCATGAATGCTGAACTGACGAAAATATTCTTAAAAGGCCTTACAAATGATTTTGGCTATCAATTTTATATGGCCAACCGGGGAATTTCTAATGAGTATAAAACACCTGCACAATTTGCCAATGAATTCAGGATAACCGGGCCTTCCTGGAAATTTTTTGAAAGCATGGCTGTAAAAGATTCCATCAACCTGCAAGGGCTGAATGTTAAATCACGCGCTTACCTGGAAAGATTATTGAAAGCATCATTGGCACGCCAGCTCTGGCACAATGATGGATACTTTCAATCAAGTAACCACGAAGATGAAACCCTTCTAAAAGCGATGGAAATAATCAGAAAATAAAAAACCTCCCAGGGGAGGCATTTACTTCAATGTTAATTCGGTGCAATCAGGTTAGGCTAACAACGGATCCATGGATTTTACTGACGCTTTTCCGGATATGAGGATCTATTGGTTTATGTAAAAGTACCTGCATTTGTATAACTAAAATGTAGTTCATGTATCAAAATGTATATAGTACTAATACTACATGCTTTATTCAGATAAATAAAGAATTATAAACCAAATTTATTGTTTCACCATTGGTTGCCATTTTTTATATGTAGCACTTCGCCAGATCCATTCAATAGGGCCATAATTAAAATATGTAAGCCAAATGGTACTGAATATAACCTGGAATGAAAATACCAGCAATGCAAACAGGGTATAATAAACAGGTCCCACTGATCCCATAAATCCCAGCCCTGCATTTAAAAAAACAAAATTGCCAATTAATGTATGCATGATGTAATTACTGAAAGCCATTTTTCCAACCGGGGCCAATACTGACATTATTCTTTTTAAAACATTGTTTTGAAATGCCAGCATGAATAAAGCAACATATGCTGCAGCTAAAGGAGCCACTCCTATTGCATAAGAAATGGTTCGGTACAAGCCACTTATTTTAAGCCTGTAATACGAACCAGTATTATCATCCATATAACCTGCCAATAAATAATTTGCCGGAAGTGCAATGATTATTCCAAATGCAATGATGTAATACAGTGATTTTTTATGGTGATGTATTTTTTTGTAAAATTCACTACGCCCGGCAACCAACCCGATCAACATCATTCCCAAAACTTTTGGAAACCTGCTCTGAAAGAACAAATCGCCATACCGGAAGAAAAACCCGCTTATATCACCTTTAAACACATCAAACCAGTTTGCGTTTTTTATATATTCCTTAAAAGTTTCTTCACTGGTTACACCTGTTAATTTGCTGTCTACTTTATCACCAGTTTGATATAGAAATTCTGCCGGTGAATTAAGAACCGGGAATTTCATTTTTAACCAATATAACAATATGGGCAACAATAATAATCCTATCCCGGTTATTAATAAAGTTTTATTGGAAAACCTGCGAAGCGGCAATAAGATAAATCCCAGCATCCCGTACAGGAAAACAATATCGCCGGGCCATAGCATTAAATGAAAAGCACCCAAAAACAACATGATCATTAATCGCCTCCTGATGAATGATGCAGGCTGAACACCCTTAGACTCTGAATTCTTTAATTGCAATGCAATCCCCCATCCGAATAAAAAACTAAAAATGGAATAAAATTTTCCTTCAATAAACATGTGATGAAGAAATTTCATTTTTTTATCCCATTCAGGCAAAAGCAAGTCACCGGAAATTCCGGGTCCGTTAAATCCATACCACGACAATCCATTCAGGTTTGCGATGAATATACCCAGTATGGCAAATCCACGCAAAACATCCATAAAGGTTTCCCTTTCATTTATTTTTACCGGAGACAATGATTGCATTTTGTTACAGGGTGCCTGTTTAATTGATAGGTTAGCTGTTGCCTGTAAATGTGTTTAAAGGAAACTTGAAAATAATAAAATAAAAGGAAACAAATTTTATTTTTCAGCTGAAATCCTGTTTGCTGGATGTTTACTCAAACCCCCTGGAAATTATTGAATCAAGAAATCAAAGAAGCTATAAGCAGGAAATCGTAATTTTAAAGTTCATTTGTAACCAGGAAAAATAAAT
>JAGPDJ010000288.1 GCA_018057635.1 Ferruginibacter sp.
TATTTTACAGGAAGTGTGGTATCAATTGAGTAATCTTACAAATATAGATGCCATTGAAAATACCAGTGCCTGGCTTTATTCGGTTTCCCGTAATAAGATAACAGACTTCTATCGTAAAAAGAAAACTGATAACCTGGAAGACTATGCTTACGAAAATGAAGAAGGCGATTTCTTAATAAAAAATGCCCTGTTGTCTGATGACAGCAATGATCCTGAACTGGCCATGTTTAAAGAATTATTCTGGGATGAGTTGCGCCTGGCTTTAGATGAGCTTCCGGAAAACCAACGGCATGTATTTATACAAAACGAAATGGAGGATAAAACCTTACAGGAAATAGCAGATGAAAGCGGTGAAAATTTAAAAACAATCATCAGCCGTAAAGGCTATGCCGTAAAACACTTAAGAAAAAAACTATTTTCATTATATAATGAATTAAACCTTTAACATGATAAACAGGAAACCAATATTTATATTAATACCGATCGCTTTGTTTTTTGCCATTGCTTTAATTACCATGCTATTGTGGAATGCACTGATACCGGTAATTTTTGGCTTAGGTACCATCTCGTATTTACAGGCAGCGGGTTTATTTTTACTAAGCCGGATCTTGTTCGGGAACTTTGGATTTGGAAAAAGGAACAGGCCGTTTTTAAATCAGAAGTTTGGTGAAAAAATAATGGATATGACACCGGAAGAACGCCAAAAATTCAAAGAAGCATGGAAAAGCCGTTGCAATAAATAAGGACATTATACACATAATTAAAAAATCCTGCAAATCATTTGTTTGCAGGATTTTTTTTATCCGGCAGTATAAGGGCTGCCCGTATATATAAACAAAGCAGGCTTTAAAAAAAATCAGGAAAAAATAAAGTAACATTCCATTTTATTCGTCTTCTATAACATAAACAATAAAAATATAAAAATGAACAAGTCAACTTTAAAACAAATTGCAGCCGGCATCCTGTTAGGAACATTCGTTTTCTTTACGGGGCCATTATTATTCATTGTGTTATTATTAAAATTCATATTCACCCCGTTTGGAATGGGCAGAATGATGATGGCACAGCGGTTTTCACAGGGAAGAATGGGTCTGCCTCCCCTTGCTTTTGCCGACAAGATCAGGGGAATGAACGAAGAAGAGTTTAATTCCTTTAAAGAAAAAATGCAAAACCGATTTAATGGCAGGTGCTAAAAACAACATTCCAAAATTTTAAAAATGAATAAAATGAAAATGAAATCAGGATTTTTAACCGTAATCGCAACGGCTGTAATTACCACCGGAATATTATTCGCCGCTATAGGAAAGCCAAAATACTTTAGCAAGTCATATTTCAAAACGGAATGCAGCAAAGTATGCAACACTGAAAATAAAAGTAAATAACAAAATAGAAGTCAGCACAAATTGCAGCTGCTTACAACTATGTTGAACCGGAACATCAAACCGGGAATGTTATTTTGAGGTTGCAGCGTAAAATGATTCTTTTTTGCCACGAATGCACGAATGAAAGGATTTGTGTATTCGTGGCTGTTTTAAGTTATATGAAGTTCCGTAAGCCAAAAACCATGACATTGAAATTACAACCACTTTATAATTTTACTGGAAAATATTTTCCAAAAAAGCCATTTTAGTAGAAATATTTGTCCGTTTACTATTATTTTCCGCCACTTTAGCAGAAAATATTTGTGCCAGCAAGACTATAATTTCCATTTATAGTGGAATTAATTCTCCCAAAATGACATTATAATGGAAAAAATTTACTAAATTAGTATCGAAATGGCATTATAATGGAAAATATATTACCTATACAGCTTCAGGAAGTGGTTTTTTCCTCCAGTGATCCCCGGTTAAGCAAACAAATATCTAAACTGGAAAAATCAGGCAAACTGAGAAAGATTGCCGCTCGTATTTATTCGCCCAATTTTGCTGATAGTCAGGAAAGTATAGTAAGACGAAACCTCTTTGCTATCCTGGGCAAATTGTATTCGGGTTCAATACTTAGCCATCGGTCAGCCCTGGAGTTTAAACCAACATCTGCAGGTCATATCTTTCTTACTTACAAATACACAAAAAAAATAAGCCTTCCCGGTGTTACGCTTCGCTTTATGCAAGGGCCCGGACCAATCGAAGGTGATAATCTATTCTCAGGTGAATTGTATGTTTCACAACTGGAAAGAGCATTACTGGAAAACATGCAGGTTTCAAGGCAACCCGGCCCGGAATCTAAAACTATTACGCTTCCTCAATTGGAAGAACGGTTGGAACAAGTAATTCGGGTAAAGGGTGAAACCGGTTTAAATGAACTAAGAGATAATGCACGGATAATAGCAGAGAAGTTGGGAATGCAACATGAATTTGAAAAACTGAATAAATTGATCAGTGCTTTACTCACCACCAATCCTTCTAAAATATTGTCCTCACCACTGGCCGTTGCCAGGGCTTTTGGCAATCCATATGACCCGGCACGATTGCCATTATTTGAAAAATTATTTATTGAACTTAAACAAAGGGAGTTTAAAAATCTTCCGGAAAAAAACATCTCCCAAAAGTCTTTCAGGAACTTTGCTTTTTTTGAGGCATATTTTTCCAACTACATTGAAGGAACAGAATTTGAACTGGATGATGCTAAAAAAATAATAGAAACAAATGCACCCATGCCAAACCGTAATGAAGATTCTCATGATGTATTGGGAACTTATAAACTGGTAAGTAACAGGAATGAAATGAGCATTACAGCAGGCAAGCCGGAAGAACTCATAAAAATACTTTTATACAGGCACAAGGTTTTACTTTGTGCAAGAACTTCTAAAAAACCAGGGCAGTTTAAAGATAAAAACAACAGGGCAGGAGAAACACATTTTGTTGATCATACGCTTGTAAAAGGAACATTAATAAAAGGATTTGATTTTTACCAGGCTTTGACTAGTCCATTTGCAAAAGCAATCTACATGATGTTCCTTATAAGTGAGGTGCATCCATTTTTAGATGGGAACGGAAGAACAGCAAGGGTAATGATGAATGCAGAACTCGTAAAACACGGGCAAACAAAAATTATTATTCCAACCGTTTACAGGGATGATTATATGCTTGCGTTAAGATTGTTAACAAGACAGCAAGATCCATCTGCGTATGTAAAGATGATGATAAGGGCACAAGAGTTCAGCTCAACCATTACAGGTGATGATATGGATGCAATGGAAAAAATTTTGGAAGCATCAAATGCTTTCAGAGAACATGATCAGGCAAAGTTGAAAATTATTCATGACTAAAAAACCACGGCTTAAAATGCTACTTTACTTTTCTAACTGGTTGCTACCTTTCTATTAATCCTGATAAGGCTTTTGATTGTTGCCACGAATGCACGAATAAAATGATTCGTGTATTCGTGGCTGTTTAATGAAATAATGGTTTGTGAGGAAAGCACAATTATTGAGATTAGGACCTAAAATCCCTATAAATTGGGTTATTTTACTTCAACATAACCCATTTAACCCCATATTTTGGGTTGTACTTTAAAATTCTTAATAACTGGATTGTAATCCACAATTTTATATAAATTCTGGGATTATAATCCCAGGAATAATAGAAATTGTAATTCAAGATTACTTGTTTAATGGTACATCAATAATTGTTACCAAAATAAAAGCCTGTAAACTTAATCGTTTACAGGCTTATTTATAAAGATACTTTACTGCTTTATTATAGTATGATCAGCTGTTTTACCGTTACCGTGCCATCACTGGCTGTTAACTTCAACCGGTAATTTCCTGCTGCAATTGATGTTGCCAGTTGTATTGAATGAACTGCATTGTTGCCTGATATTTTCAAGGCTGCCGTATGAACAGTTTGCCCGGCAGCATTGATGATCTGTACCTTGTATGTTCCCGCTGCCACATTACTGAATAGCATATTGACCCTTTTTCCTTCTACCGGGTTTGGATATACCGTGATGTCGCTTGCTGTTTTTGTACCCGTTACTTTTACAATGGAACTGTACTGCAA
>JAGPDJ010000026.1 GCA_018057635.1 Ferruginibacter sp.
CTAAAATACGGGTTAGCAGGAACTTTGCAGCAGCTTTTAAAGACCTGTTCAATAAAACTCATCATTTGGCAACAAAATAACCTCATCTTACAACATATAAGTTGATTTAGCGTGTTCCGGATACGATTTTTGCATTAAAAATATTAGCAATGGGAACTAAAGCAAATTTTATTTTGGTGATATTCACAGGCTTATTATTAAGTTGTAAAGGGCAAACAACAATGAAATCTCAGGATAAGCCAGAGACAAACGGCGTAGTTGGCGGTCCGTTTGAAAATGCAGGGTTTATGTATATTGGTATGCCCGGGAATATCAAATCCATTGATACGAGTGCAGGGTTTACACAGAAAGGGCAAAGACTGCTTATTACAGGAACCATTTATAAGTTAGACGGCAAAACCCCTGCGCCCAATGTCATCCTTTATTATTACCATACTGATATAAATGGCGTGTATGCCCGCAGACCGGGACTAGACCCAAGGGTTGTAAGGCATGGATATATTCGTGGATGGGTAAAAACTGATGTTAATGGAAAATATGCCATATATACTGTCAGGCCAGCACCTTATCCTAATACAAACTTTGAAGCGCATATACATCCATCCATTAAGGAACCAACCATTGACAAAGAATATTATATTGATGAATTTGTATTTGATGATGACAAATTACTGACAGGCGAAAAAAGACGGAGATTGGAAAATCGGGGTGGCAGTGGTATTTTAAGGTTGTTTAATAAAGGCGACCTGCAAATTGCAGAACACAATATAATATTGGGGCTAAACATTCCAAACTATCCTGAAACCTTAAAAGCAGAAAAGGAATCCGGGCTTCAAATTGGTGAAGACCAACCATCATTCATGCCTTATCATGCTTATGGACCCGACAAAGGTTCCAGGGCTTGCCCTGTTTGTAAATATGGCCGGTATCATGGTATCATTTATTTTGTTGGAGACAATCCAAATTGGGAGGATATAAAAAAATGGCTGGCTTTTTTAGAGCAGCAAAGCATTACCAGAAGGAAGTATTTGAAAGCCTATTTTGTTTATGGCAACGGCAAAGATTATAATAAAAACCCGCGGCAAAAAGAATTGGAAAGAATCGGAATTGAATTAAACGTAAAAAATATTGCCTTAACATTTGTGCCATCATTTGCCGACACAGAAAGTGAAGTTAACCTCAGTAAGATAAACCAAAATTCAGAAAACACTTTTGTTATTTACAGGAACAGAACAATAATAGATAAGTTCATAAACCTTAAACCGACAGATGAAAATTTCAAATTGCTGGCGAAGGAATTGGACACAAGTAAAGGTGACTATTTTGATTTAGACTAACCAATGCTTTTTTAAAATAGTAAGCACATGACAGAAATTATGTTATTCTAAAGCAATGACATTTACTGAGCCAAATACTGTATAAGCAGCATTATGCAACTGTAACTTCCTTCAAGCTTTTACACTCAGCAAAACATTTCATCTCTTTTGATGTAGTAGCAATTTTATTCAATGTTTTTAAATATTTGTATCTCATTTTGCGAATATACCTGCTATAATGTACTCCTCCGGCTTTAAATGCCTTTTTGTGTGCCATCCAAACAACCAATGAGGTAGCGAAGAAGAAAACCGGGTAAATATGGCGTGATATGAATTTTAGCGGAGCAGATTTATTGTTGACTATAATATCCATTCTTTCACATTGGAATTCGATATGGTATGCTTCGTCAATTAATATGTCTGTGCAAATCTGTTTTAATAGTTTACATGCTGTTGCATCCTTTAAAGCCTGGTAAAATACCTGGGCAGCACTCTCAACTGTAATAACAGCCAATGTCCATATTTCCATATTGGTATTAAAGTACCGGATTTTTCTGAATAAAGTATCGCCCCAGTTTTGTTTTATTCTTGGCTTATTAATGGCATCAAGATATTTTCCCAGGTTATTTCCGTGTTTCTGTTCCTCCTTGATAAAAAGGTTTACGGCATTAATGTAATCAGGGTCATTTATTTTTTTAGCGTATAATGCAGAGGCCCTGATCAGGTGTGTGCCGTCTGATGTTTCACCCAGCTGCCAGGCTTGCAGGGAATGTAAGATTTGTGAAATTTCAATTTGAGATATTGCAGGTTTGATGGTCCAGTTTACCCTTAACTCTTTTGCATTTTCCCTGAAATGTTCAATCCATTCTTTACTTGTTTTCATGTTATATGCTAGTTTAGTGATGAAATTATACAAAGTACTTTGAAAAGCAAAGTATAATGATATTTTCAACTTTCAATCACATTTTAAAAGATTTAACAGTTTTTGGGGAATTTATAATCCTCATTCATTTCATTTGAATGCTACAACAGCATATAGATGAGGTAAATTTGAATTTTTGTTTAAATGAAAATTGGTTTAGAAATAAAACGAAGGCTCAGTGCTTCAAAACGCTTCAGCCATTAGGTTTAAACTTTCACAATAAAAACCAGTCTAAATGATTATTTTAAAAATTACACAGGTTATATATAACTTTTAAGTTTCCTGCCCGGAATTTTGATTTCCCCTGAACTTAAATGATGTTAGTGTTTCCGGTAGAATTAGCTACATACTCCATTTGGATTATAAGGAATTTGAACTGTTATTTCTATCTTAGTTTTAATTGTATTCAAATCTACTTTTATACTTAAATATATCAGCATGAAAAATATTGCTAAAACACTTTATTTATTTTTGATTCTTTCGTTTTTATTTATCGGTTGCAGTAAGTCTGAAGATGGAATTACTTGTGAAGAAAATGAGACAACCAAAGTTACATTCAACAATACCGGCAGCACAACTTTACGTGTGGAAATGGCTATACAGTTTGATGCACAATTTAACCCCATCAATCCGGTATTTAGTTTTGATCTTGCACCCGGAACATCTTCTGTGAAGGAATTCAGATATGGGAATTACTTTATACAGTGGAAAGCCAATTGCAGCACTACTTGTACCCAACAATCATTTTATGCAAGAAATTTTATTACATGTGAAGAATACCAGGAAACACAATAATTAATAAACAGGTATTAGGTATCCCGAAAACTGCAATCATAATAGTTTTGTATAATTATGTACGGGATATATATTGAGCATTTTTACAGTTGTCATCATTGAATTAGGCAGATGACAAAATATTTCATCTTTCTTCTATTGGATTTTTAAACGGCGGGACTAGTCAGCTTTTGACTGACATAGTAACAAATCCCTTGCCCAATACTAATGTAACCTGCTTGTTATCTTCAATGGTTATTCAGTATGTAAACGCTTATATTCTTCCACTTTCAACTGAATTGGTTTTAATTAGAATTTCGTACATTGATGTATTATACGAATGGTTGGCATTTCCCCATGATGGAAGAATCTGATTTGTTCGCTCATAAGTATGCCGGCTTAGTAAGTATTCGTTATGCAAAAACCACATAATTTGAACGATTATGCTTTATAAGAGAATTATATTAGTGATTGTTTTAGTTTTATCCGGACAAGTACTACCTGCCCAAAGTAAGCAGGAGAAACTAACGGAAATAATGAAAACTTACCACAAATACAATATGTTTGATGGAGCAGTTCTGGTTGCTGAAAACGGAAAAATTATTTACAAAGATGCTTACGGCCTGGCAAACAGAGAATGGAACATTCCTAATTCTACAGATACAAAGTTTATGATCGGTTCCATTTCTAAACCCATCACGGCAACTTTGGTATTGATACTGGTGCAAAAGAAGCTATTGAGTTTAGATAAAACAATTGAAGATTACTTACCGGCGTTTAAGAATAAGCCTGCTTCAAAAGTTACGATCAAACATTTACTAAGCCATACTTCAGGAATACCTAACTACGATATTATTAAAGATTTTTTTCCACAAATCAGTCGCCAGTATTTTAAACGAGATGAATATGTAAAAATATTTATGGATTCTGCCCTTGCATTTGAACCCGGAACCCGTTATATGTACAGCAGCTGGGGATATTTTACATTGGGATATATCATTGAAAAAGTAACCGGAAAATCTTATGAACAGGCAATGAAAGATGAAATATTCAGCAAACTGGATATGCAGCATTCAGGTTCGTATTCACATACACAAATTGTTCCAAAAAGAGCTTCCGGATATGATTATGGTTTTGGCAATTATATTAGTGCAGACTTCAGGGATCAGTCAAATACAATGGGAACAGGTGATATATACAGCACTGTGGAAGATCTCTTTAAGTTTCACATGGCTATCGCCAATAACACGTTACTTAATAAAGAACTTACCAGTGAAATGTTTACCCCTGGCGCCAGGCCGGCAAGATATGGATACGGTTGGTTTAACCAAAACTTTAGATATACAACCACTGATAGCATCACTGCCAATTATCATTTAGGCTCAACGGAAGGTTTTATAGCATTTATGATCCGGATTCCTGAAACCAATAGCCTGGTTGTTATATTATGTAACAGCGCTCCAACTGACTTTTTTGGAATTACAAAAAATTTAATAAAGGTGATTTACAACAAACCGGTTGTATTAAAAGAACCTGTTCACAAAAAAATGGAATCTGTTATAGCAACATCAAATGCAGAAAAAGCGATAGCTGCTTATAAAGAGATGAAATCTGACACTGCACATTTTTATATAGATTGGCTTCAATTGTATTTCCTGGGAGAAAAATTATTGAGTTTAAAAAGATACGATGATGCAAGAATAATTGCTGAGAATAATGCTGCAGAATTCCCGGAAAGAGATTTAGTTGCATTGTCTTTGGCAAATATTTATTTGGCTTTAAATAAAAAGGAGCTGGCAATCAAGTTTTATAAAAAAACACTATTGTTGAATCCACAAAGCGAAGAAGCTAAAAACAGGTTGAAAGAATTAGCGTTAGAATAGTTTAAGGCATATTATTTCATGTAGTAAAAATTATTTATGAAACTAAATACTATATTGCTATTTTGTATAATGACAGCCTTTACTTCCTGTAACGGTCAAAGTTCCTATAAAGATGAGGGATACAGTATTAAATCTGCTGAAGTTACAGGCGATGTTGTAAAAAAACTCAGTGACAGTTTATGGTACATTTTCCAGGATAAAAATAACAACTTTTGGTTTGGCAGTAATGGCGAAGGCGTTTTCAGGTACGACGGAAAATCTATCCTGAATTTCACTACAAAAAATGGTTTAAGCAGTGATAGTGTAAGACAAATTCTGGAAGATGAATCTGGAAATATGTACTTCTCTACAATGAATGGTATCAATAAATTTGACGGTAAAATATTTACCACTTTAGAACCCGTTAAAAGCACAGAATGGAGAAAAGAGGCAAATGATTTATGGTTTTATATGTTAGGTAAAAAAGATGAACATGGGCCTTACCGGTATGATGGGAAGCAATTATACAATCTGGAATTTCCGAAACATTACCTCCACGATGAATTTTATGAAAGAGGGATCAATCCTTTTTTTAGCCCTTATGAAGTTTATAGCATCTATAAAGATCGCACAGGTGATATGTGGTTTGGTACATCCGTTTTTGGTGCCTGCCGGTTCGACGGGCAATCAGTAAAGTGGATGTATGAAAAGGATCTTACAATAGTTCCGGCTGGTGGTAGTTTTGGTATTCGCTCCATTTTCCAGGATAAGGAAGGTAGTTTTTGGTTTTGCAATACTTTGAATCGATACAATATAAATAGGGAAGAAACAGCAAAAAGCGATAGACTACAGTATCAAAAAGTAACTGGAATCGGGGATGCAAAAATCTTTGATGGAGATGAATATATTTACTATTCATGCATTTTAGAAGACAATAATGGCAATGTATGGTTTACAACCTGGGATAAAGGTGTGTATAAATATGATGGGAAAAATATTCAGCATTATCCGGTTAAAAATGGTTCAAAGAATATCAATTTGGTTTCCATGTACAAAGACAACCAGGGCGTATTGTGGCTTGGAACTCCTGAAAACGGAACTTATAAATTTAATGGTGAAAATTTTGAAAGATTTAATCTATAATAGCAGCAGAAAGCGCTGCAACTAAAAGTTTACACAATGAAAAAAGCAGTATTGATAATGCTTGCATTTACCTTGACATTTGCACTTGGTTTCGCTTTTAATTCTATCTTATCGGAAAGCAATAACATTGAACAACCATTTAAAAAAGTTACTGGCATTGGCGGCATTTTTTTTAAGTGCAAAGACCCGAAAAAAATGAGGGAATGGTATAAAATCAATCTTGGGCTGAATACCAATCAGTACGGAGCTGTTTTTGAATGGCGCCAGGGTGCAGATACTTCCAAAAAAGGATTTACACAGTGGAGTCCTTTCAATGAAAAAACGAAATACTTCGAGCCTTCCACAAAAGATTTTATGATTAATTACCGGGTTGAAAACCTGGAATTACTGGTTGCGGAACTGAAAAGAAATGCGGTGACGGTTGTTGATACCATTGAAACGGTAGAATACGGAAAATTTGTCCATATACTTGACATGGAAGGAAATAAAGTTGAACTCTGGGAGCCGAACGATATTGAATATGAAAAATTAGGGGTAAAATTTGGGACTAAGACGACAAAGTAAACGGGTGCAAACATTAACTCGCTGGTTTGCCTATGGAAAACATTACTACCGGAAAGGCATAAATGCTTTATCAGCCTGGCTGTTCCTGTGAATAACTTGCAATGTAAAATACAGGTAAATGCAAAAACTGATTTACATCCCGGGAAAAATAAGGCTGTTTAAATAAGCATCAATCCTGGTTTCAGGGAGGTTTTTGAGGGAATAACTGTAAAGAATAACAATATATGCTTTATCAGTCCAGGCTTTTACTTTCCAGTTATTGTGTTCACCGTCTTCCCAATAGTCAATAACACCCCTTGTTTTTTCATTATTCCGAAGTTGGTGCCCCTTACCATAGCCTGCAGACTTAGTTATTGAAAAACTGGTTTTTAAAAAGTCTAAATAATTTATGAGTAACGCTTCAGCATCATTAAGCGTAGAAATAGCATCCCGCAGTTTTACACAGATTACACCATTGTTTAAACTATCAACAGTGCACTCCCCGGTAAATAAAAGGGAAGAATCTTCACTATAGCTGGTTTGGAACTTTAAGTCACAAAAGGAATATACAGAACAACCGGATTCATTGTTTGAATCTTTAATTTGTATCTTTTTTATGTTTTGTGAATTTGCAGAAATAATTGTCATTGTGAGTGATAAAAGCAGCGTAATTTTTCTCATATACAGGTTTAAATAATTCATTTGATTGCTAACAGTTGATCCGGCAATTTCGTAAAATAATTGCAGTTGCTCAACTTCTTCAAGATCCAGCGGACTTAACTTGAGCAAAACTTAGTTGGATGCGGTCCTTAATATTAAAATTTATTTCTGCATTAAATACTTTTTTATAAAGTAAAATGTATAGACTGAGAATACTACCCAAAAAAGAGATTGGCCCACCATTCTGTAAGTAATATGGTTACCGGATTTATATGAAAAATACATTGCTAAGGGAAATAATATCAGCGCAAGTATTGTAATTCCAAGAAAGAAAAGGTTCAAATATGTTCTTAGTTTGTACTGCATACTGCTAAGTTTGTACTATAAAAGTAAGGGAAATTTAGAATTTGGATAGATGCTATACTACACCTGACAATTGTTTTGTGTACTTTTTACAAACTTTCAGTAAACACAACCATTATCAGGAATTTCGTTTCACCTGGCTCATATTCAAGATCAGCAACCCGCTGAACATGAGCAGTGCTGCAAATAACAGCAACTCATTAATATACGGCACATTCACATAATACATGGCACTAACCCCCTGTATCATCAGGAGTGTTTCATTAAAAAGAATGCCTGCAGTAAATATCCACAAGGCCATTAAAGATGTTTTACTGATGAATAACTGTTTAAAAGCAAATATATATCCAAGAATAAAAAGGGTGATCACACCTAATAAAACAAGGTGCAGGTATCCAATAACGATCGGCCTGAAACCAAAAGCAAGGTCACTCAAAGCCGGTATAACAGAACCTAACTGTAAAAGTAATTTTATAGAAAGTGCAGCTGCAGAAAACGCCAGGATCCAGGTGGCCGTTGGAGGGATCTGTTGTTTGATAAGCCGCCAGTTATTTTTAATTAGTTTAACCAGCCATCCCCAGGCAATTACCTGTAACAGCGCTGCGGCTATCACGAGAACATAAATAATTAACGGGATTTTTAACCACAGTGCAGAAAGGAAATATGCAGGTATGCATGCAATGGCAAAAAGCCAGAATATTTTTTTCAATTTACTGTTTTCGGAAACCAGTGGTTGTATCTTTTCATTTAGCAGGCCCATGCAACTGAAAAAGAACCAGCCATTGTATTGAAAATGAAGGAAAAAATAAATGGCAGCCAGGTACCAGTTTTGATGAATGGTTTTTGTAACCATCATGATTGCCAGGCTGAATGCACCGGCAGACGAAATCGCATTGAAAATAAGGGCAGCTTTAAACCAATAATGGCTGATACTTTTTTCCGGGAGCCTGTTGAGGTCTTTCCAGTATATGATGGCAAAAGTATAGGAAACAAAAATCGATAGTGTTGAAAATAGGATAGAGAAAAAGCCATACCCTTCGATGGGGAATGAGATCAGCATACCATATGCTGTTATAAGGTTAATGATTAGCAGGCGTTCATATTTCTTAAATACAATTGTAGCGTTTTGCCTGCACAGGTAGGTTACCAGCAAGGCCATCAGTGCCTGCGTGATCCAGCCTGCAAAAGCAAAATGTGAATGCCCATGTAAAAGATGTTTCTGGTCAAAAAATGGAAGGGAATATAAAATCTTGTACCGTAAAATAACTCCGATAACTGAAACAATCAGTAAATTCAATATAGATATTCTTAACCAGCGGTGGGGGGAAAACAGCATAGTGTAGTAAAATTAACAGCAAAGTAATAATGATTGATATTTCACTTGTATGATTTCAATCACAATCAGTAATATACTTTGCCTTTTTCAATTTTAAGTTTGCCGCTGTCATGCAGGTGCCTCATTGTTCTGATAACTGTTTCAACCCTTAGCCCGGTGAGGTCGGCCAGTTGCTGGCGTGTAAGTTTAACCAGGTTACATTTGGTACAGATATTGGTTTTATATTCCTTAAAATAATTTAAGAGTGAAATGAGCCGATGCTCAGGAGAATGGTGCACCATTTCTTTAAGAATGAAAATTTTAAAACGTATCCTGTTGGCAAGCAGGGAACTAAATTCAAAATGCGTTTCGGGGTTTTCTTTCAGTAACTCAATGAATGCCGATTTATGCAAACGGATAATGATACTGTCCTTATCTGCTATTGCTGTAGCAGCGTAAGGCTTGTCATCAAATAAAGGCAATTCGCCAAAACTTTCACCAGGTTCAATAAGATATTGAATAAATTCTCTTCCCTCTTCATCAATGTTGATCCAGCGTACAGAACCACTTATAAGCTGGTGATAAAAACTACAGGTTGTGCCTTCTTTGAATATTACTTCACCTGCTGTTAATTTTTTATAGGTAGCTCCCCATGCAAGTAATGTATTAATATCTATCATAGTAAATTATATAAAACAATCATTTTAACCTGTCATCAAAAGTATTGTTTAAAGCTCCTTTACTTACTGACTTCAAATACAATGAATATGATTCTCATCAGGTTTATGTAAAAAACGATATGATTTGTATTACTTCTATTTATAAATCAAGGGTAAAAGCCCGGGTCTGCCAGATTCCTGCTTAAAGTTATGACTCAACGCATATTTTAACAAATTGCCAGGTTGTAAAATTGCATAATTAATTCTTCCAATTTAAATAAATAAAACATGAAAAAATTAGCGATCATTTTATTCCTGGGTGGTTTTATAGCGGCTTGTGGCGGTGGTGCAGGCAGCGATGTTGAGGCTACCGGGCCGGATAATTCTGTTAAGTCAACTGACAGTGGCAATCCTTCTTACGATCCCCAAAGGGGCGAAGGTAAGTTCACAAAAGTTGAAATAGCTGAAAAATTAGACGCTCCCATGGCTGAAACCGGTGAAAAAGTATATGGTGTAAAATGCAGCAGTTGCCATAAAACTACAGACGAAAAACTGGTTGGCCCGGGTTGGAAAGGTGTAACCGGCCGCCATACAGCAGAGTGGATCATGAATTTTTCAACAAATACTGCGGTTATGCTGGATAAAGATCCTAAAGCACAGGCACAGTTGGAAATATGCCTGGTAAGAATGCCTAACCAGAATTTAACGGATGAAGATGCAAGATCAGTTTATGAATTCATGCGTAAGAACGATGGTGTTAAATAATAATGTCATCATTTAAAAAGCCAAATAACCCTTTAACATACATATATGAAAAATGTAATAACCAAAACTACCACGTTGATTTTATTCAGTGCGGTAATACTGCTGTATTCCTGTAAACCCAAAAATGCAGGCACTGCGGTAAATTCGGATGCTGCTTCTAAAGCCTATGTAGCACCCGGAAAATACGATGCCTTTTACAATTTTGTTTCAGGCGGATTTAGTGGCCAGATGAGTGTGTATGGTTTACCTAGTGGAAGATTGTTGCGGGTGATACCTGTTTTTGCAGTTGACCCTGAAAAAGGTTGGGGATACAGTGAAGAAACCAAGCCCATGTTAAACACTTCTCATGGATTTGTACCCTGGGATGACCTGCATCATACTGAGATGTCGCAAACCAATGGTGAGATAGATGGCCGTTGGGTATTCGGTAATGCCAATAATACACCCCGTGTTGCCAGAATTGACCTGACAACTTTCCGTACACAGGAAATTATTGAATTGCCAAACAGCGCCGGTAACCACAGTTCTCCTTTCATAACAGAAAATACGGAATATGTTGTAGCCGGTACAAGGTTCAGTGTTCCACCAGATGATGAGAATGGAGATGTGGCTATAAATACTTACAAACAAAATTTTAAAGGCTATCTGAGTTTTATAAGTGTTGGGAAAGAAGATGGTAAAATGGATGTCGCATTTCAGATCAGGTGCCCGGGCGTAAATTTTGACCTGAGCCATGCCGGAAAAGGAAAATCACATGGATGGTTCTTCTTTAGCTGCTACAATACGGAAAAGGCAAACACATTGCTGGAAGTAAATGCTTCTCAGAAAGACAAAGATTTTATTATGGCAGTAAACTGGAAGAAAGCAGAAGAATACCTTAAAGCCGGTAAAGGAAGGAAACAGGCAGTAAAATATGCCCATAATGTATACAGTGATAAAACACATTCTGCCACTTCAGAAATTAAAACAGAAGTGATCATACTTGATTCTGAAGAACTGAAAGACATCTGTTACATGATTCCTTGCCCTAAATCGCCGCATGGTTGCGATGTTGACCCAACCGGCGAATACATTGTAGGCAGCGGAAAACTGGCAGCCCTGATACCGGTATTCAGTTTTGATAAGATACAAAAAGCCATTGCAGCAAAAGCATACGATGGAGAATACGATGGTATCCCTGTAATTAAATATGAAGCAGCTTTACACGGTGAAGTAAAAAAACCAGGACTTGGCCCTTTACACACAGAGTTTGATGGTAAAGGTAACGCGTACACTACGTTCTTTGTTTCCAGCGAAGTGGTTAAATGGAGTATCCAGGACCTGAAAGTACTTGACAGGGTTCCTACTTATTATTCTGTAGGCCACCTTTGCATTCCCGGCGGAGACAGTAAAAAGCCAAATGCAAAATACCTGATAGCTTATAATAAGATCACGAAAGACAGGTACCTGCCAACTGGCCCGGAACTTGCCCAGAGTGCACAATTATATGATATAAGCGGCGATAAGATGCAGTTGATACTCGACTTCCCTACAATCGGTGAACCGCACTATGCACAGGCTGTTGCAGCCGATGTGATTAAAACCAAATCACTTAAATTCTTTAAGATAGATGAAAATCAACACCCTTATGCATCAAAAGGTGAAGGCACTACCAAAGTGGTAAGGGAAGGAAATAAAGTACATGTGTACATGAGTTGTATCCGTTCACATTTCTCACCCGATAACATAGAGGGAATTAAAGTAGGTGATGAAGTTTTGTTCCATGTTACCAACCTGGAACAGGATTGGGATGTGCCTCATGGCTTTGCAATAAAAGGAGCCAATAATGCAGAACTGCTCATCATGCCTGGTGAAACACAAACATTGAAATGGATAGCAGATAAAGTTGGTATGTTCCCGTTCTATTGTACCGATTTCTGCAGTGCATTGCACCAGGAAATGCAGGGTTACCTGAGGGTATCACCGGCAGGCAGTAATGTACCGCTGACTTACAGTACAGGTACTAATTTACCAAAAGCAGATAGTGCTGCTACCAAATAATTAAAATAACAATAGTTGGCTGCTGTGCTTCTTTTTCATTTTACAGCGGCCAACTTTTAAATGATTCTTTAAACTTAACTGTTATGAAAAAGATTAATATTTTTTTTGGATTGTTATTCATAATTGCGATGGCTGCATGTAATAATGCACCTGAAACTACAGCAGCACCTGAAACAACTGATGCTGCAACTGAAGCATCAGGTGGGCAGGAAGCTGTAAAGGATGATGAATCTGCCAAAGATGTGGTTAAAGTGGCAGTATCATCAAAAGACCATACTACTTTGGTAGCTGCATTAACACAGGCGGAGTTGGTTACATCATTGTCTAACGCCGGCCCTTTTACCGTTTTTGCTCCTACCAATGCTGCTTTTGATAAATTACCTGCCGGTACAGTAGATGGCCTGATGAAAGCTGAAAAGAAGGAAGACCTTCAGAATATTCTGCAATACCATGTTGCAGTATCCGCTATGAAAGCAGAGACATTTAAAGATGGCCAGGTGTTGGGAATGGTTAATGGCGATAATGTTACATTTAGTATTAAAGATGGTAAAGTAATGCTGAATAACAGCGCAACCATCGTGGCATCAATTCCTGCATCAAATGGAATGATTCATGTAATTGATGGAGTACTGTTACCACCTGCACAAAAATAATTTACAGTTGCACCTGGTATTAATTGAACCGATGAATAAAAGATTAATAAGATGAAAAGTAAATTAAGCATGCTAAGCAGGGTATTGCTTGTTGTAGCTGCTATCGGACTGATTTTTGTTTTGTATTTACCTATCTGGCGGATAGAACTGGATGCTCCGCAATACCCGGAAGGGCTGGCCCTGAAAATTCATGCAAATGGCCTGAAGGGGAATGTTGATATCATCAATGGCCTCAATCATTATATTGGAATGAAAACCCTGCATAATGAAGACTTTATTGAATTCACCATATTACCATATGCAATCATATTCTTTTCGGTACTGTTTGCACTGGCAGCTATTCTTAATCGCAGGCGTTGGTTAAACCTGGCATTCATACTGTTTGTGGCGTTTGGTATTATTGCCATGGTGGATTTCTGGCGCTGGGAATATAACTATGGCCACAACCTTGACCCCAATGCCGCTATTGTAGTGCCGGGAATGGCATACCAGCCTCCCCTGATCGGGTTCAAGCAGTTGTTGAATTTTGGGGCATATTCAATTCCGGATAAGGGCGGATGGATATTTATAGGAGCAGGTGTTTTAGTGCTTTTATGTATTTTACTGGAATGGAAAAAATCCAGGGCAGGTAAAAAGCAGGTATCCGTTAATGTTATATTTCTGATTTCAGCATCCATGTTGCTGAATAGCTGTAGCAGCGGACCCAAACCTGTTATTGCAGGCAGGGATAATTGCTATTTATGTAAAATGACAATCACAGATACCCGATATGCAGCAGAACTGGTAACTGAAAAAGGCAAGGTCTATATATTTGATGACGTTTTCTGCCTGCAGTCATTTATGAAATCTGGTATGCAGGGGGATAATAAAGTAAAGGATATCTACCTGGCTGATTTTTCCGGCGAACATACACTTGTAAAGGCC
>JAGPDJ010000289.1 GCA_018057635.1 Ferruginibacter sp.
TTGAATAATTTTCCTTCACGACACCTTGGGCAATGACAACCTAAAGAAGAAGCGAGATACCCACGGTTTGTTTTTTTATCAGGCATTCTTAGTTATTGGTTGTATGTTGTTCAATGATTTTTTCTAATTGTGTGGCTTGTACAACTCCGGATTGCCGCCAAAGCATTTTCCCGTTTTGAAAAATAATAAGTGTTGGCACACTTTGTACATTATATGTTTGTGCAGCTGCCGGACTTTTATCAATATCAATTTTAATGATGCGGATTTTTTCTCCCATTCGTTGATGTAATTGCTGCAGGATCGGCTTCATCATCCGGCAGGGCCCACACCATTCTGCAGAAAAATCAACCAGCACCGGGGTGCTGCCATTGATAATTTCACCAAAGCTTTCTTTTTTATTTGCTGTTTGCATTTTTTTCTTTTTTGAACATACTGAACAGTAATCCTCCCATCAATGCTCCGTAAGCAGTACTGTTGTGCCACTTAGAAGTGATAGCACAGGTTCCGCTGTCGCAACCAATCTGCTGCCAGTAGAGATAACCACCAATGGCGCCTAACACTACTCCTGCAATCAGTAACTTATTATTTAGAACCCAACTCTTCATAGTCTATATTTTCAGGGGTTGATGAATTATTTTTATTAACAGGTGTATAGCAACCGCCCCCGGCACAACATACACCATCCGTAAATAGGGAAAAAATGGTAAACAATCCTCCCAATATTATTCCGGATACCTGGCCGGATTCAATGGCAGAATACAAAATTAAGCTACCCAGTCCAACTCTTATGAACTTTAACGATGTCCATCCACTTTTAAGTCTTCCAACAAGATTCATAACCAGAATTTTATACCACAAACCTCCCAATCTCCGATAACAATATGCGTGACATTAGTTACAAAAAAGCGGCCTGTTCAGGTGCCGCTTCGGTTATTTCATTTATATTATTTGATTACATCTTGCCATGCAGTATTTTATGCCAATAAAGCCAGGGGAGAATTCTTTTTTTGAGCTGGTACATACTCCACCTTTCTTTGCTCTGGTCAAAGGGGAAGGTTTCCTGCGGGTTGTTGTCATAATCAAATTCTGCCAAAACCAGTTTTCCATACCCTGTAACCAACGGACAACTGGTGTAACCATTATATTTCCCGGTTAATGGCTGGTGATGGATAGCAGCCAATAGATTTTCTACTACGACAGGTGCTTGTTTACGTATTGCTGCACCTGTTTTGCTGATTGGCAAACCTGATGCATCGCCCAATGAAAAAACGTTAGCATATTTTACATGTTGTAAACTGTGTTTATCAACATCAACCCAACCGGCAGCATTGGCCAGCGAACTTGTCCTTATAAAATCCGGAGCACTTTGGGGTGGGGTAACATGTATCATATCAAATTTTACCCAAAACTCTTTGTCTTTGTTTGTATCTCCGATACCGATAAATTTTGCCTTTTTGCCGGGCCCGTCAATTTCCACCAATTGTACCATGAAGTTGAGTTTGATATCTGCTCTTTCGCAAACCTTAAGCAAGGTTTTTTCATACTTAGGAACAGAAAATAATTTGGCAGCACCGCTCCAGTATTGAATATCTGCTTTGTCTAACAAGCCATGCCTCCGGAAATAATCGGCGGCCATATACATGATCTTATGTGGGGCACCGCCACATTTTACTGGTGTTTGCGGGTTATGAAAAATTGCTTTACCTCCTTTGAAATTTTTAAAACATTCAAATGTATAGGGTGCATGCTCAAAACTATAGTTTGAGCAAACATTGTTCTTGCCCAATGTTTCTTTCAATCCTTTTATCTCCTGCCAATTGATTTGAATTCCGGGGGCTACTACCAGGTAGTCATAACTAAGCTCTTCTCTATTGTCTAGTTGAACTTTATTCGTCTCAGGTGTTAACCCGGTTACTTTCTGTTTTATCCATTTTACACCGTTGGGCATTACATCTGCTTCATTTCGTTCTGTTTTTTTTATGTCAAAGACTCCGCTGCCCACTAAAGTCCATGCCGGCTGGTAATAGTGTTTATCTGCTGGGTCAATAATAGCAATGTCAAGTTGCTTGTTTTTTAAAAGAAGCTTTGCAGCTACAGAGATACCGGCGTTTCCGCCACCGATGATAACTACCTGGTGATGAGTTGGCATTTTAATTGAATTTAATACTGCCAGTTACAGTAATAAAATAAATCATTGCGTGACTTTAATCACCCTTCAACCTAAAGCTATTGAGGAATAGGGCTTTATCAATTTTTTTTTAATGGGGAGTATATAAGAAAAAAGCTGAATGATGAATGATCTTCATCAGGCGAATAACTGATAAAATTCAGTTGAAATTGTAACCCAACACACTAATCGAAAAACTTTATGATACCATTTTTGAAGCAGAAATTGTTGATTCGTGTCCGGGTGGGTTGACCAATAGTAAATCTATAATGGCAACTCATTTTTGTAAACGATTATTTGTAATTGAAAATATAAAATAAAACAATTGATTATGAAAGTTGAACAAATCTATACCGGTTGCCTGGCTGAAGCAGCTTATTACATCGAAAGTAATGGTGAAGTTGCTATTATTGATCCTTTACGGGAAACCAAACCGTATATTGATAAAGCTGAACGTAATGGTGCTAAAATAAAATATATCCTGGAGACGCATTTTCATGCTGATTTTGTAAGCGGCCATATCGATTTGGCAAAGAAAACAGGAGCCACTATTGTATTTGGTCCTACAGCAGCCCCTGCTTATGATGTGCATGTAGCAAATGATGGGGAAGAACTTGCATTGGGGAAAGTAAAAATAAAAGTGCTGCATACTCCGGGACATACAATGGAATCAACCACTTTTCTGCTGGTAGATGAAAACGGAAAAGAACATGCCATTTTCACCGGGGATACTTTATTTATTGGTGATGTGGGCCGTCCGGACCTGGTACAAAAAGTGAAAGCTGAGATAACCCCACAGATATTGGCAGGGTATCTTTTTGATTCATTGCGTAACAAGATCATGACATTGCCAGATGAGGTAATTGTTTATCCAGGACATGGAGCCGGAAGTGCTTGCGGAAAAAATATGAGCAAAGAAACAACGGATACATTGGGCCATCAGAAAATGACCAATTATGCACTGCGGGCAGACATGAGTAAAGAAGATTTCATCAAAGAAGTTACAGAAGGGTTGGTGGAACCACCGCAATATTTCCCGATGAATGTATTGATGAACCTCAAAGGCGGATTGGAGAGTATTGATGAAGTGATTGCAAAAGGTAAGCATCCGCTGACAGCAAAAGAGTTTCAAACAGTCTGGGAAACTATGGAGGCGTTAGTTTTGGATACCCGCAGTAAGGATTCTTTTGCTACAGAGCATATACCTGGATCCATTTCTATTGGGATTGATGACAATTTTGCACCCTGGGTAGGTACATTAGTTACTGACCTGAAAATGCCAATACTTTTTATAGCTGATAAGGGAAGAGAAGAAGAAGTAGTGATTCGGCTTTCAAGAGTTGGATATGATAATACAGTGGGTTACCTGGATGGTGGAATTACAGCCTGGAAAGAAGCTGGGTTTACTACTGATTCTATAAAAGAGATCAGTGCAGAGGATTTTGCCACTTTATATGAAATGGACAAACAGCATATAAACCTGCTGGATGCCAGGCGTAAAAGTGAATTTGATTCAGAACATCTTGTAGGAGCTGAGAATTTCCCATTGGATTTTATCAATCATAATATGTCACATTTAGATAGGAATAAAAAGTACTTTATTCATTGCGCCGGTGGTTATCGTTCTGTAATTATGGCTTCTATTCTTAAAGCAAGGGGTTTTGAGCACCTGGTAAATATTCAAGGTGGTTATAATGCATTAAGTAAGACAGGGTTAAAAAAGACACATTATGTAGAACCAATTACGATGTTGTAAGGAAGACGAATCTCGTTGTACGTACAGACCGGCCTTAACGGGCCGGTTTTATTTTGTACGCAGTTTCATGT
>JAGPDJ010000290.1 GCA_018057635.1 Ferruginibacter sp.
GTTATACCAAGATGCAGGCTTTCACCGAAAAACACATCGGGCAAACGAGGACAGTATTATTTGAAAGTGTGAATAAGAACGGGATGATGGAAGGATACACAGATAATTATATTAAAATAACTACCCCGTATAAAAAAGAGTGGGAAAATGAAGTAGTGGAGTGGGTTGTTTAGTTTGAAGTTCGAGGTTTGAAGTTTGAGGTTTGAATCCGCACGAACCCTAAACCTCGAACTCCAAACCTCAAACTTCAAACTCTTCAGAATACATTCCATTCCTTCCCTTCCAGGTATTTACGAAAAACATCTTTTTGAAATGCATCCTTAAATGCATCCAGGTGCCGTTCGTGGTGCATATCAGTACCCAGGTATGATACGAGACCATTCTTAAGCATATAAATAGCAGCTTTTACAGCTTCTTTCCCGTAATAACCGGTTAGTGATAATAGATTTACCTGTAATAAAAACCCAAGGTCGGCCAGGCGATGGAATGCTTTATAATCATTGTAATAATAGGGGTAACGCTCAGGGTGAGCCAGGATAGGGCTATAGCCTTCAGTTATAATGGCGAAGGACATTTTCTCAGGGCTGCTGGGCATGGTTGCATAAGAAAATTCTGTAAGTACGATCTTATCCTTAATGGTTAGCAATGGTACTTTCTGTTGAAGCAATTCAAAAAAATAAGCGTCCATCATGTATTCAGCGGCGGCAGACACTTCAAATTTTATCTTTTGCTTTACCAGTTCTTTCTTTAAAATATTTAATGCAGCTGAGATCGTTTGAGCATTGTTGCGGTACATATCGCTGATGATATGCGGAGTTGCAACTGATTTCTTTACTCCAAATTTCATCAACCCTTTTATCAATGTAATGGAAGCTTCAATATCAGGTGCGCCATCGTCAATACCAGGAAGTATATGGGAATGAATATCGGTGGTTATCGGGAAGTAATGATCCCCGGGAGAACCGGATCTTTTCCTGTTAAAAAGATTAAACATGTTTCTGTTTTACAGGTTAACTGTTAATGCTTTGTGCATTGTTTACCTGTTTATTTTTTTTGATAAAACTGGTGAAGTTTTATCAGTGGTTTTAAAATGGATACAAAGAATGCAAAAGGTATCTTATTTTTTTTCATTGCAAGGTAATCCCTGCGGTTGGCCCGTAAACGCTGGCGCATATTTTTATTGCTTTGCCCTCCCATCCTCATCTTTACAACCAACATGGGCAAATGATAAGCCGAAATTTTGTTAAAATATAAGTACCGGGCCATGAATTCATAATCCGCTGCTGTATAATAGTGGTTCTGATAATATCCGTATTTTTCAATCAGCGAGCGTTTTATGTAAAATGTAGGATGAGCAGGCATCCAGCCATAACGGAAACGGTAACGCTTATAAGGGCGACCCTTCCATATCCTCAGTACTTTATTGGTATCTTTTGCATCCACATATTCAAGATCACCATAAACCGCATCTGTTTGCTGCTCTTCAAATGTTTTTACAATACATGAAATCACATCATCCGTATCCAGCATATCATCACTGTTGAGAATGCCAATGATGTCTCCGGTAGCCATCACAATACCTTTGTTGATGGCATCATACATCCCTTTGTCTGTTTCTGATATCCACTTTGAAATATGAGATTCATACTTCTTAATGATAGACAAGGTATTGTCATTTGATTTACCATCAATTATGATATGTTCTATATCCTTATATCGCTGTTTAATAACGGATTCTATACAATCCTGCAGGTATTTCCCTGAATTATATGTGACCGTTATTATAGAAACTTTCATGGTACAAGTGGCTGTTATTTACCTTTTACTCAGGTAAGGATGCATGGCAAAATTATGCTTAAGCATCAAAAATCCGGTCTTTTATTTTTATGGCCGGATTGCCACTGTAAATACCATTGGATGCCAGGTTGGATGTAGCTACTGAACCTACCGCCAATACTGCATGTACTCCGCAGGTAACACCCGGGCATACAACTGCTTTTGCCCCTATCCAAACTCCATCTTCAATTAATATAGGCTTTACCATCAGGTCGAAACCGGGTTTTGTATAATTATGATTACCCGTAAGCAGGAAAGCTCCCTGTGATAAACAAACATGGTCACCAATGGTCACTTTGTCAAGGTTATCAATCCAAACATGTTCCCCCACCCATATATGATCGCCTAAAATCAACAGCCACGGATACTTTATATTTACAAATGGTTTTATTAATACTCCCGTACCTACCCTTGCCCCGAATAATCGAAGCAAAAAAGTTTTCAACCCGTAAAACGGGAAAAGCCCTGTTTTAAAAAATACCGTATTTACCCAATACCAGCAAAATCGCTTTACAGGATTACCAGGTTTATACCAGTTGTTATTATATGTAGAAAGATTGGTTGACATCAATTATTCATTATTAATTATCCATTACCCTCATTATTTACCTCCCGCTCTTTATCCTGCCTGTTAAAAAGGTACATAAAAATAAAAATAAATAAATAAGCAAATATATTAAACCAGGTATGATGATCTAAGCCCAGTGGCATTGGCCAGCCTTTGTTGGTTGCAACCAGCAGCAGGCTTACGCGTGTAATATTCAGCAGCCAGATTCCAATGAGACCTGTTGCCAGCCAGAATAGTTTTCTTTTTAGTGATCCGGCAGATGCTACAACAAATGCGATCCAGAAACTCATCACACCGTATCCTACACATTCATAAACCATCCGCACACCCCTGCCGTTAACCATTCTAAGATTGTAATCACCCGCTATATAAGTTTCAATTCCAAATAACGACAATTGAAATTTTGAACCATACAACAATGAATTCCTGATCCAGGTAACATAGTCTAAATAACGATCAATGAACTGACTGTAAATACCTCCCGGCACTGTGATGCCGATCCATGCCAGTGTACCGAAATAACATGCTGCAAACACCAGGAGGAATTTTACAACGAATCGGATAAAGGCTTTATCTTTTAAAAAATCAAACATTGTATACTTATTTTATCCATGTGTGCAATTATTAATGAGATGCAACAGGCTCAGGAAAATATTTTTTTATACATATTCACATCAAACCCGTTTGAATAATATTGTTTTGCCAATAAATGTGCACCAATACAAAATTCATTAAAACTATCCGCTTGCATTCCGGCAAGATGTTCCAACAATTGTTCAATAGATGACTCATCAGCAATATCTACATTCCAACCCGCATTTTTTTCAGTTAATTGGTTCCAGGGTGTAAAATAACTGGTAATGACCGGCCGGCCGGCACTCAATGATTCATACAATGCATGTCCGAAATTCTCTCCTTTTGTCAACAGCACGGATGCATCGTATTCATTAAAAACCTGCTGTACGGATGCTGGTTTTACATCTCCTTTATAATTTATTTTTCCAGGATATTTTTTAATTAATTCCAGGCACTTTTCCCAATAAACCACATCCTTAACCGGCCCGTATATATCCAGTGACACATTGGCCTTAGATAACGCAATGATACTGATCAGCTGCAGCAGGTTCTTTTTTGCAGTTATCAGAGATAAATATACCAACCTGATTTTTTCATTCGATTTTCCCGGAAAATTAATTTGCTCAAGTGGTTTTGCCGGAATATTACCTGCTACAGCTATACGTGACCGTTCCCCAAAGATCCGTGCAATATCATGTTTCTCTTCTTCATTGGTGGCATGCCAGCTTACCTTGCTGCAAAATCCGGAGATTTTTAATATAGACAGATATATCTTTTTCTTTAATGCTTTGCCTGCCAGCGCTCCTTTTTGCAACATACCCCTTGGGCAAATAACTATTTTATATTTCCTGAACAGCATCAGTGGAACTAACACAAACGCATAGGAGAACATGCCGTTCAGGTAAATAATATCCGGTTCTGACTTTCTAACGGCTTCCTTTACAGATGACATCTCCATATTACCCCTTGTTGCATACCATACACTGATGACAGCACCTGAACCGGGC
>JAGPDJ010000291.1 GCA_018057635.1 Ferruginibacter sp.
AACACTGTATTACAATGGGTTTAAATCAATGTAAAGAACTGAAACCAAGATGAACTAAATATTACATAAATATTAAGCTAATATTAATAAATAAGATGAAGCAAGTTGTTGCAGGTAATAAATTATGTAAAAAAACAATCTGAAGTTCAATTCAATTTTACTTCTATACTGAATGGAATAGCCGGAAAGCCATCCTTATTA
Organism: Ferruginibacter sp.; assembly: GCA_018057635.1. Next base: position 202 of record JAGPDJ010000291.1, read on the forward strand.
AACAATCCTGCATGTAAAGGTGCATTAGACCAGGCATACCGTATCATTACCGGCATTTGCTCAGTTTCTACAATCACTTGTTTACCTGAAATGACTGCGATAGCTGGTTTAAAAACCCTGCCATCATAGCTCAGTTCAAAACCTGAAAGTTTATCCGAAGACGAGATTAACCCTTTTCCAATATGATCAAATTCTAGTGCTATGCTTGTTTTACTTTTTATAAGATACTTAAAAAAGACAGGGCCTGAACTTACTTCATTTTTAAGTTTGTAAACCATATTCAATGCTGAAGCTGCAAGCCTTTCGCCGGGTTCTTTTTTTCTTTGTGGATGCAAATCCATTTTATCGCCTACATCGTAACTAACGGCCATGGCTGTGTTTGGAAGTTTTAATGCAAACGTCTGGGCATAACGCAATGCTGCCCAGGAACTGAATACCGGTTCCGTTAATGGTGGATTATAAGAAGATAACTGTACAAAGAGGAAAGGAAAATCACCTATCCCCCACCGTTTCCTGATACTGCTTATAAATGAAGGAAACAAAGTTTTGAATTCTTCATGCCCGGGCACATTACTCTCTCCCTGGTACCAGATAAACCCCTTTATCTTATAATTAAGCAACGGTGCCATCATTCCATTAAACAGTACTGCAGGCTGGTTTTTTATATTGTCAATGGTTACATTACCCGACAAAAAACCTATCCGTGTTAGAAACTTAATCTTTGCAGTTCCGGAAAGACTGATCTTTTTCTCTTTCCCGGCATTACTTACAGAGATATAAAAATTATTATCATCTTCACTGAAACCACCGCCACCGCCGGTATCCTCAACTTTTACCTGTATAATATTCTCGCCGGTTTTTAAAAATTTATGGGGAATATTATAAACACGTTTTTCGTTCCATGAATGCAGGAAACCAACAAAATTTCCGTTTACAAATGTACTGTCTGCATCATCTATTGCAGGAAAATGCAAAACTGCATCCTGCCCAGTTTCTGATGCTGACAATGAAAATTTTATTCTGAAAGCTGCCAGGCCATCTACATCAGGGTATCCGTTTTCTTCCCATTGCTTTGGAAGTATGAAATCATCCCAATCTGTATCATTATACCCTGTAAGCAGGTTTGCTGCAAAAACAGGATATACAGATTCCTTATCCAGCCGGTATTGCCTGTCTATTTGAGCTTTTTTCTCACTGATGGCATTCATATCAATGGAGAGGATGTCTTTCTCATAAACACTTTTGTATACCGGAAATTCCTCCAATGCTTCTGCGGGCATCCATGCCTGTTGGGTAGTTCCGCCCCATGGATTGATGATCAGGCCAATTGGAATGTTGAGTTTACTGTTGATCTTTTTTGCGAAAAAGTATCCGATAGCGGAACATTTCCTGATGCTTGCAGTATCTATAGCCTGCCATGGAATTGATGCTATAAAGTTTTTTTCCTCCTTATTGCTGAATCTATGATCTGCAATCATGAACCGGATATTCTTATTTCCTGCAGCTGTTATTTCTTCCGGGTATGTTTGGGAAACTTCCCCCATATTGAATTCCATATTGCTTTGTCCGCCACACACCCACACATCACCATAAACAATATTAACAATTTTTATTGCAGCTGTTTTGGTTGAAATTTTCATTTCCCCTTTTGTAAATGCAGGCTGAGGAGGCAATGTAATTCGCCAGTCTCCGGCATCATTTGCTTTGGCTGAAAATTGCTGATTTAAAAATTGAATACTTACTGATTCATTGGGTTTTGCAGATCCCCAGACTATATTGCTTACCTGCTGTTGCAATACCATGTTGTCGGCAAACAAGGGTGGCAAACTTAGTTGTGAAAAAACAACAGCGCCATAAAACAGGCATAACAGCGTTAATATATATTTCATTTTCTGATATACAGGTAAGCGTACTACATGTTTCGCCGGTATTGGCCGCCCACACTATACAATGCATTGGTGATCTGGCCAAGTGAACAGAATTTTACTGTTTCCATTAACTCTTCAAATAAATTACCGTTATTGATAGCTACCTGCTGAAGTTTGGTAAGCATGTGTGAGCTTGTTGCTTCATGCCGCTTTTTAAATGCTTCCAGTGTTTTGATCTGGAATTCTTTTTCTTCTGTTGTTGAACGGATGACTTCTGTAGGTAGAATGGTAGGCGATCCTTTTTTACTGAGAAATGTATTTACACCCACAATCGGGTACTCCCCGGTATGTTTTAATGTTTCATAATACAGGCTTTCTTCCTGGATCTTATTACGCTGATACATCCTTTCCATGGCACCCAATACACCACCCCTTTCTGTAAGCCGGTTAAATTCAGCCATCACGGCTTCTTCTACCAGGTCTGTCAGTTCTTCAATGAGGAATGCTCCCTGGTTGGGGTTCTCATTCTTGGCTGTGCCAAGTTCCCGGTTAATGATAAGCTGAATGGCCATGGCCCTGCGAACGCTTTCCTCAGTGGGTGTGGTTATCGCTTCATCATAAGCGTTAGTGTGCAAGGAATTGCAATTGTCATAAATAGCGTATAAAGCCTGCAAGGTGGTTCTTATATCGTTAAAGTCTATCTCCTGTGCATGCAGGCTTCTGCCGCTTGTTTGAATATGGTATTTTAATTTCTGGCTGCGGCTGTTTGCCTTGTATTTATTCTTCATGGCTTTTGCCCAGATACGCCTGGCCACACGGCCAATCACACTGTATTCGGGATCCATTCCATTGCTGAAGAAAAATGAAAGGTTTGGTGCAAAATCATCAATATTCATTCCCCGGCTGAGGTAATACTCTACATAAGTGAATCCATTGGATAAAGTGAACGCGAGTTGTGTGATAGGATTGGCACCTGCTTCAGCAATATGATAACCGCTGATACTTACACTGTAAAAATTCTGCACATTGTTATTGATAAAATATTGCTGCACATCGCCCATCAGCTTTAATGCAAATTCAGTTGAGAATATGCATGTATTCTGTGCCTGGTCTTCTTTTAAAATATCTGCCTGTACGGTTCCCCTTACAGTTGACAGCGCTTTGGCTTTTATTTTCTCATACACATCTGCCGGTAACACGTCCTTTCCGCTTAATCCTAGCAGTTTCAAACCAAGCCCGTCATTGCCGGAAGGTAGCGCACCTTTTAATTCGCCCTTTTCGGGAATTACCGGTAACCCGTCTGTACCAGTATATTTCGGCAACACCAGGATTTCATAACGTGATTCTATAATCCTGTTAATTTCATCCTTCAGGTTATTTTCAATGATGTATTTTTCACATTGCTGATCAATGGCTGCATTCATGAAAAATGCGAGTATGATTGGTGCCGGACCATTGATGGTCATGCTGACAGATGTTTTAGGATCACAAAGATCAAAACCACTGTACAACTTTTTAGCATCATCCACTGTGGCAATACTCACACCGCTGTTTCCCACTTTACCATAAATATCCGGACGGTAAGCAGGATCTTCCCCATACAGGGTAACACTGTCAAATGCAGTACTGAGGCGCTTAGCCGGCTGGCCAAGGCTTACATAATGAAAGCGCCTGTTTGTTCTTTCAGGTCCGCCTTCACCTGCAAACATACGTGTTGGGTCTTCGCCTTCACGCTTTAAAGGAAACACGCCTGCCGTAAAAGGGAATTCTCCGGGCACATTTTCCTGCAACTGCCATTTGAGGATATCACCCCAATCATGGTATTTAGGAAGCAACACTTTTGGTATGGTAGTTCCTGATAGACTTTTATAAGTAAGCGGTTGTTTGAT
>JAGPDJ010000292.1 GCA_018057635.1 Ferruginibacter sp.
CTCCGAAATCCTACAATAAAAGAAATTGACAGCACTTTGATGGTTTATAAAAAAACTGATGTGGATTCTATTGCAGTTGTTTCTGTATCTGAAGACTCTGCATATACTTTTCCACTTAGCAACTATCCGAGTACGTTAGCAGAGTCACGGATCGCAGGAGAAAACAACCAATTGAGCGAAGTCACCCGCCAGAGTGATGAAAAGATATTGTATAAATTAAAAATTGACGAGAATACACTCAGGCAAAGGAACGTTACTGCCAGGCCTACAGAATACATGAAAAAGCTGATGAGGGAAAGCAGGCTCACTAAAATAACAGCTGCCGCAAAACCAACTTCAGCACCCGTAAAAAAACAGGATGATTTTTTCCAGAACGATGAATTTGCGCCGGAAAAGAAAGACAGCAGCAATTCTGAAAAATTAATTACTGCATTACCGGCAACAGATCCTTCCTTTGAGCCTGTATTGAAATCAGCCAAATTATTCAGGTACAGGCCACGTAAATTCTCGGCCGATTTCGGATCCCTTGGTTTTAATAATACTATTTTAGTAAACCGTTACCAGGCTTATGCCGGTGGCAGCGGCCCTATCATGCTGAACAGCGGAACTCCTCTAAACGGGCTTATTACCCTGGGCACATCCGATCTAATGGAAGACATAAAGATACTGGGCGCATACAAAATAAGTACAAACCTTAAAGACAATGAATGGTTTCTGAGTTACCAGAATTTAACCAGGAGGATAGATTGGGGTGCAAGTTATTACCGCAATTCACAATCAACCGGTATTAATGTTACAGATAATTCCGGGGCATTGATAGCACAATATCCCGGTAAAATATTCACTAACCTGTACACATTAAACATTGCCTATCCTTTTGATATTACAAAAAGTGTAAGGTTATCTTCAGGTATACGTTCAGACAGGGTTGTTGTAAAAACTGTTGATGATCTGAGTTCAGTTTTACCAGATCAAAAAACACTTTACTCTGTAACACATTTTGAATATGTATATGACAATAGCCTGAACCCTGCCATGAATATTTGGAATGGTTTGAGATATAAGGTTTTCTTTGATTGGAACAGGCAGGTGAACAAAGTTCAGTTTGCCGACGGACCAACAACATTCAATGTGGGATTTGATGCCAGGTATTATTATCCCATACACCGGAATTTTATATGGGCCGGAAGGGTTGCAGGTGACTTTAGCTGGGGAAATCAGAAAATGATATACTACCTGGGTGGTGTAGATGGCTGGCTGATGTTTGGTAATAACCAGAAACTCGACAATTTTGGCAATGTAACCAGGGAGCGTTATTTCAACACGGCCAATCAGCCGGATAACGACAATGACTATGCGTTTCAAAGCCTGGCCGTTAACATGAGAGGATATATTCAAAATGTGGCAAACGGAAACAATGCCATGGTTATAAACAGTGAATTTCGGCTGCCCGTTATGTCTACTTTCTTTGACAAAACAGTTAACAATGCATTTCTCAGGAATTTCCAGGTAGTACAGTTCATTGACCTTGGATCTGCCTGGAACGGCGCTTATGATAATTTTAAACGCCCCGAAGTTGTTTATAATACAACACTTCCAAATGGCACTCCGGGACCGGTTTCTGTTAAGACCAAAGCAGGAGGTCTTGGGCCTTTTGCCGGTGGATATGGATTTGGCGCCAGGAGTACATTATTGGGCTATTTTTTAAAGTATGATGTTGCCTGGCCCATGAGCGGGTTCTTTAAAGGCAGGCCGGTAATGTATTTTTCCATGGGACTGGATTTTTAATACATTTAATAACGTTTAAGCATAAATGCTAATATAGAATTGAAATAATAAAACAGCAGGGGATCATTCTCCTGCTGTTTTATTTTCTGCCAGTGCCTGTGGAATTATTTTAACCAGGAAATACAACAGCGAATACAAGGCAGTAAAAATGATGGTGATAGCCCATGTTTTCATATGATCAACCGGGGAAACAAAACGGCTGAGAATATCTATACCCAATGCCAGCGGATTGTGAATCACATCCCAACTGTTCCATCTTTGGAAACGGCCCAGGTAAACGCCAAATGAGGCCAAAAAGAGTATCAGCGGAATCAGGGCCATTACTATACGTTTTGAGAAAAATCCGTTCAGTAAATATTCTGCTTTCTGAAGCGACACAAAAGCCATCATGATACCGATAAAAGAAGAAGCAAATAATAAAATAGCATCATACCATAAAGGCACATGTGTAGCTTCCTCAAGATGGATGAGGTCTGTTACTATGTATAAAGCGTTGGGGAAAAATAGCAGCCAGCTTGCAAATAAAAAAAACTGTTTCCATTTTTCTTTAGCCCGGTAATCGGAAAAGAAGCAGCTCAGGATATAAGGTATCCAGGCAAGAAAAATATTCCAGGCCAATGATATATAACGGATATTTTCCGAATAGACAATCCGGGCAATGATCAGCCCCGCAATGAATATCAGAAAGATTGTCAGCAACCTGTTGAATGATGTTATAGGCTTCATTTTATAAATATGATTGAAATAGTGAAATAATTTTAGGAATAAAAATAATAGCAGCACAAACTGCTGCAATAATGGCACTTACCAATACTGCACCTGCTGCAATATCTTTAGTAACCCGGATGCCCGGATGAAATTCCTTGTATACCACATCACATAGTTTTTCAATGGCGGTATTTAGCATTTCCATACTTAATACAAAACCAATACAAAGCAATACTGCAAGCCATTCGTGAATTGAAATCTTAAAAATAAAACCTGCAATTAAAACCAGCACTCCGCAGGAAATATGGATTTTAAAATTTGGTTCGCTGGCTAGACAGTTTTTTATTCCGCGCCATGCATATCCAACAGACTTGATAAACCTTGACATAATAATATTTTATCTTTAAAAAGATGGTGCCGGTATTAAACCGGCGCCACCAATAACACATTTCATTATTCTGAATTAAGCTGTTTCTGATCCTCTGTATTCCAGTTTATTTTCCTGCTGAAATACATGATCATGGCCAACAGAATAAACAAACCGATGCTTCCGAACAGCAGGGCATTATCCTGAAGCTGTATCAATACAAAGATGAACAGGTAAAGCATGGCTAAAATAAATGAGAAGAGTAATACGATGCTCCACTTTTTGAAAATGGATTTACTGTACCACCCGATCAACAGCACAGTAGAAGCAGAAGCAACCAGGTATGCTTTTGCAAAAGCAATATATTCTGAAAATGATAAGAGCAAAGTATAGAAAATAACCAATGCAAACCCAATCAGTACATATTGCAATACATGTACACTTCGGCGATATAAAATCTCTAAAAAGAAATAAAGGAAAAAAGTAAGCGCAATAATCAGCACAGCATATTTGATGCTGCGTTGCGTTTGACCGTAAGCGTCTACCGGTTGCAGCAATTTGAAACCAAATGCACTTTCACTCACTAAGTTTTCACCTACATTAATAAATTGCTGTGGGAATGTGCGGTTAAAATGAAGTACTTTCCAGTCGGCTGTAAAACCTTTGCCCGAAACTACGCTGGTATCAGGTAAATATTTGCCATCAAATGCCGGGTTACTCCAATCGCTTTCAAAATGAACCTTGCTGGTACTGCCAAATGGTGTTACATACAACTGTTCACTTCCTTTAAGTGAAAGACTGATATTGAATTCAGAAATACCTGTTGTGATGGTTCCTGCCGATAATGAAATCGGGCAACTGATTCCGGTTGTTAACCAATTGACATCAGGCAATCCAGTTTCGAATACAGAAATACTGTCATTCCATTTCAACTGCAGGTTTTCGCCGATTCCTTTAAAATCTGTTATTCCCATACACATCACTGCTTCCTCAAAACGTAGCATCTGTATATTAACAGGCAGCTTATCTGCTTTAAGTGGCAAAAATGTCCCTTTTATTTTCAGGCTGCTGTTATAAACCGGAACCTGGA
>JAGPDJ010000293.1 GCA_018057635.1 Ferruginibacter sp.
GACATTAATGAATTCCAGCTTTGCGGTTTGAACTGGTCAAGCGATGCATCATACATGCTGATCAATGTTTCAGCAGCTACTTTTTCTTTTTTATTCCCGCTGATATTTATTTTCCATTTTTCTTCGCTTCCGGGTAATATTTTATCCCGGAATGTTTCATATTGAATATTCAGGTTTTTATTACTCCAGGGAATAGAAAAATCTTTTACAGAACTGTAAGCCCGGTTGTGTTTTACAAATGCATAACTCAGGGAAATACCACCTCTGTCATTTTCTGTTATATTTATATAATTGCTGTATGGCGAACCTGCTGTTATATCTAAATAAGCTGTTTTATTTGATTTATCCATTTTCCCCAGTCCCTGTATTAGCCAGAGTTTGTCATAACCTGTTGAAATATCATAACTGATCTTTTCTCCGGGTTCCGCTGAATTATTTATTGTATTAATGCTGATCTTATCCAGGTTTTCTGATGTATGTCCACGTCCATCTGTTATTTGAATATATTTTTCAGCTTTTACAGTTTCTCCATACTTATCTTTTGATTCAGCGATCATTTTATACCAGCCTGTTTTTAACTGGCCATTTGTTATTAACCATGATGCATCTTCTTTGCTGCTGTCCGTTTTGTCGATCAGTTTTTCATCAAGCGCCCATTTGTTTAACTGGTTCTCGTCGCGGTAAACATCATAAGGGAATTCCCTGTAATATTCATCTTTGCTCATGGTGAACTGGTCGGGCGTTTCCCAATACCTTTCCCTGAATATCTTTTTAGGCGAAACCAGTTTGTATAAAGACACATTAACGGATGCTTTTTCAAAGATCCCGTTCATGTTACTGGTTTTTATTTTTATATTTTTAATGCTGTCAGCTTCCATTTTTTCAGGAGCTGTTATCTCTATTTGTAAAGACTGATATGCGATGGCAATTAAATTACTGGCGCTTCTTGTTTCTCCGTTGATATCGGTAATATCTGCATTGATCTCAAAATGGAATACCGGCTGGTCTTTTTTATCTGTTGTTTCATCAGGTATTGCTTTGAATGAAATTTTGAATGCGCCATTTGCATCGGTTATGGTTTCTCCGTTTGCTATTTCAACCTGGTCGCTGCCTTGCGGGAAAAACGGTTTTCCGGGCCTGAAATAACTGCCCCATCCCCACCATATCGGGTAACGCACCTTGCGAATAACCCTGTAAACCACTTTTGCGGCATCTATATTGTTACCTGCATAAGCTTTTGCGTTACCCTTAACCGTTATGCTATCATTTAACCGGTATGTTCCGGAAGGTTTTGTCACTTCAACAAAAAATTTAGGCCGTTTGTATTCTTCCACACTTAAATACTGGTATGTGTTTGTCAGCGAATCCTGTATATAGAACTGCCCGTTAAGCAAGCCTTCCGGTAATTTAAAACTGCCATTGTATGAGCCAAACTCATTGGTGCTAACTTTCAGGGTGCTAACTTTTTGTCCGTTTACATCAAATAAAATAACAGTGGTTTTAAACCCGTTTATAACTTCACTTTTCTTACCGCTGCTGTCTGTTGTAACAACAATGCCTTTAAAATAAACCTGCTGGCCCGGCCGGTAGATTGAACGGTCAGTAAATAAGAAGGTTTTCTTAATTGATTTTTTCTCATAACTGTTGTAATAATATCCCGTTACATTGTCATCCAGGAAAAGCTCATCATCGCTGTATTTTACCTGGATGGCATTATTGTATGTGTCTTTTGTTCGTTTTAATTTTACCAGTCCATTTTCATTACTTGTGTATTTATCCAGTTTTATCTCTTCATTTTTACGGGTGTTGTAGTTGTATTTTTGTTGCCAAAGCTGCACATCGGCATTGGCAAGCGGAAGCCCGTTATCTCTGTTGAGTATATACAATTCATCTTTATTATTTGAAATGTAGCTGATATTGCTAACATAAACTGTTTGCCGGGCAATGATATTCTGGGTAGTATTAAATTCAGGGTTTATGCTGGCAAGTATGATATAGGTTCCGGGTTGCATTGCCTCTATTTTTATTTCAGCAGCATGTAACTGGAAATCCTGCAGGTTTGGCAGGCTGATATTCCAGGCTTTCAATGGTTTAAGTTTTAAAAAGCTGGCAAGGTTTTCATCATATTGCTGTTGAAGGATCGTTCTCAATTCTTCCCTGTTGGTTTTAACGATCCTGAAATACAGCGTGTTTATGTTTTTATATTGCACAAAGCTGCGAAATGGAACACCGGGTAAATTTACAATTTCTGTTTCCAGGTTAAGCGCAGGGGTTATGATCTGGTTTTTAAGTTGCTGGCAGTTTATGGCACCTTCGGATCCCGGGAACCTGTTTAAGGCCAGTTCACAGATTTCTTTTGCCCGTTTGATCTCATATTGGTTTTCGGATTTGGTTAAACGGTCGAAATTTGTACCCTGGTTATAATACAACTGTGCCCGTAAATACATAGCCTGGGCTACGGCAGGGTTATTGTTAAACGATGTTTCAATATTCAACAAAGCATTTTCATAAAGCCTGTGTTTGTTTGTTATTACTGCATGGCGGTTTACAAAATCAAGCCTGATGAGGTCGGCATCCAGCAACGCATCCGGGGTTGCATCTGCCAGGTGGAATTTAAGGACATCCTGTAATAACCTGATTGCATTGTAATAATTGGATGTACTGTCTTTTGAAATAAATGTTGTTTTAATGAACTCGGGAACAGGGGAAAATATTTTTTCATCATTTAAAATGAATTTATATGCAGGTTTGATAATATCTGATTCTTCATCCATAAAATAGGATAGCGCACGATGTGCCAGCAGGTCGTAAACAGTTGGTCGCAGGTAACGGGTATTCTCGCCTTTCTGTAAAATAGCTTCCAGCCCGGTTAGTGAACTTTTCTTTAAAACAGCATCATTTTTGAGTGAGTTTGTATAAAGCGTTGAGATGGTTTTGTATATCTTTTCAATGCTCCATGTACCGATGTCTTTACTTTTTTCTTCTGTAAGTGCTGTGCGGTTGTAAAAAATATGCCGGTTATTTTGAAGGTAACTCCAGAATAGTTCAGCCTGCATATTTTGCAATATGTTTTTTGCTGGTGCTTTTGTTTTAGCAATCAACGTGTCGAGGAAAAATATATTCTTTTCTTTATTGTCTTCTTCAATCATATTGCGGTACTTCATCTGGTACATGGAAGATTTAACCTGCTGTACCCAGTTACCAGAAGCAGTTGCCAGGTTAAATATTTTCACCACTTCCTGTTGGGCAGAAGCGGTAAGCCCTTTTTTCTCAAATGCTGCAACTGCTTTCCAGTTTTTTATATAATCATCCGGCTGCTGTGCCTGTGTATGTAAAGAGATCATTAGTAAGAAAAATAATTTTGTGAGTATTTTTTTTAGATACATGGTAAACAGAATTTAAGTGAAACAGGTATGCAGGTTAATTTAACCATAGCTGGGATGTAATGCTATGGCATTTTTCATAAATTAAGCAGACATATATTTCTTTAACTATTTATTAGGTTTTTGCCGGTTAACATTTTCATCCGGGCAAAATCAAAGGTATAAATATGTAACCTGATTTATCACCATTAAAAAGTTTTGAAAATGAAAAGAATATTTACACTAATGATGGTTTTTATACTTTCAAATTCTTTGTTTGCACAGCCAGGCGAATCAACCAGGAGGTATAATAATCAAAGCAGGATCAGCATCAGTACAACCAGCAACAGCCAGGTTTGGGTTTTAATAGATGGAAAGAGTTACAATAGCCGGAATAATGGAAATAATATCCTGGTAAATGATATCAGGCCCGGTTACCATACTGTTAAAGTGTACCAGCAAAGATCAGATAAATACAACAATGGCAGGTGGCCAAATAACAACAGGAAGCTGATCTATGAATCCGGCATCCATGTTAAGCCTAATTATCATTTAGACATAACCATTAACCGTTTTGGC
>JAGPDJ010000294.1 GCA_018057635.1 Ferruginibacter sp.
ACAGTATGGATAGTATCTCCAGTTCACTTTCTGTAGGTTTTGATGTTTTTGTTTTGATCATATTACGATAGGTTTCGTAAGGCAAAGTATGAAATTATTCGTAATTACAAAAACCATTTATCAATTTTTTAAAAAATTGTGTTTTTTTTATTAAAAAGTGAAGCGTTCTTTCAAATATTTTTTGAATTGAAGTAAGCCTGTAAACAGAAAATTGCAGGAGAATAACCTGGTGATGGGAAAATAAATTTTACAGAAGTATCACCTCAGCAATACAAAACTGCCTTTCTTGTTGATCGTTTCACCTAAATCGCAGAGGCATTCAATATCATAAATATAGGCAGATGTGTTTTGGTCAGCGCCTTTAAACTTACCATCCCAACCCCATAGTTTTTGATTGGGTTCAAAATCGGATGCCTCAAAAACTTTTTGCCCCTGCCTGTTATAGATGGAAAACCTTAAAATCTTTTTAATACCCCTAGTGATCGGGTAAAAGTAATCATTCAGGTTATCATTGTTGGGTGAAAAGGCTGTTGGCAGCAGCAGGTTGGCGCCATTGCATTCTACAAAAATGGTTACCTTATCGCTTGCAACACAGCCATTGTTAGCTGTTACAGTTAATGTATACGTTTGTGTGGATGAAGCAATTCCATTAGGGTTGGGGCAGGTATTGCAATCCAGTAAATGAGATGGAGACCAAAGATAATCATGAATATTGTTGCTGTACGAAGGTGATAATGAAAAGCCTGTATAGTAAGGATATGTCCTGTTTGGACCAGCATCTGCTACTGGTAATGGTTTAACCAACACCTGTATTTTCATACTATCAGAAAAACATCCGGCGGTGTCTGTCAACAGCGCTTTATAAATAGTTGATTGTACTGGTGATGCAAAAGGGTTGTGGCTGGTACTGTCTGATAATCCTGTAGAGGGGCTCCAGGCTATTTTTGTGTTAGCAGGTAAAACTTCCAGTTGAACCCTGTTGTTCAAACAAATATCAAATGTTGTTTTCTCTGCCGAAGCTTTAAATGCCTTATGAACAAATATCTCCACACTATCTGTCTTACTGCAGTTATAAATATTAGTTGCTTTTACATAATAGGTAGTAGTACTTGCTGGCCTTACAATAATGGTATCGCAGGTTGCACATGATATGCCGGCAGCAGGCGTCCAGGTGATAGGATCATTATGAAAAGCAATCAATGTTGCTGTATTGCCCGCACAGAGTGTATCAGCATCTGGTATATTTACTAAAAAAGGCAAATCATACATAACAACATTTTTTACCAGCGAATCTACACAGCCATTAATATCTGTGGCCACCAGTTTAACCGGAAAATTCCCCCAATACGGAAAAACATATGGTTCCGGAATAAAGTTATTGTCGTGGTGATCTACGATGCCATATTCCCAATTCCAGTTATTGATGAGATCTGTTGTAATAAATGGTTTTGATAAATTAGTTATACTATATGTTGAACCGAGGCAAAGGCTGGCAGGGCCTGTAAATGCTAAAAGCGGACCTTTTACAATAATCTGTGAATTAAGCCTTATTGTATCCGGGCAATATTGCTGCCCGTTTTTAATAATTACAAAATTATCATTGAAATAACCATGCGTATTTGGTTTAATTGTAAAGGGGGCTACATGAGTTATAGCATGCTCCATTCCCAAAACAGACCATTCATAAACAGCGCCCGGGTTATTATAATTATGCGGAATGCTGAAACTTGTATTGCTGTTTTTGCAAATGGAAATATCAGGATTTGCTAATTCCGGGTTTGCAGTATAAACTCTTACGCTGTAAAGATCAGTGCATGATGTAATATTATCTTTTACATTTAAGATCGTTACATATGACCCTGTATCAGGGTAGTTATGTATAACATTCCTGCCGTGTTCTACAGGGCTGCCGTCACCAAAGTTCCAGGTAATTTCATAAAGGTTCCCTTGTGAAATGTTATTAAACGAAAAAGTCTTTTTATCAGAACAAGTGTTTGTATAATTAAACCCGGAGATAACGCCGATCACCTCTATTGATAAATGAATGGGAGTTCCGGCACAGTCATTATAATATGGTGTAACTTTTATTGCTTTTGTTCCAAGTGTCCTGAATTTATGTCTAACTAAAGTATCAGTAACATAAGTTGAATCACCATCTCCGAATTCCCATAAATATTTATTTGCATTCTCTGCCTTTGAAACAAAAACAGGTGATTCTGAACCGCAGACAATATTCTTCTTGGCGTAAGCAATATGATTTACGGGTGGAGTGCCAAAATCCAGGTTACGGTATTGGTATAAATTGCTACAGCCATCATTGGTTATTATTCTTAATGAAGGCCTGAAACTTCCTGCCCTGTTATAGGTATGAGTGGAATAGGCTCCGGAACTTGTCACTTCTGCACTTCCATCGCCATAGTTCCATGTGTAAGCAGTTACTGTTGAAGCAGGAGGCAAATTAACGAATGCACGAAAATTTACTGTTGCTGGTATACACCCTGAAACAGGAGAAACCAAACCACTGATAGCAGGTTTGGTAACACTGATTTCTGTAAAAGACTTACCAAAGCATCCTGTTGCCGCAGTTGCTTTTAGAGAAATTGGATAAGCCAGGTATCCTGTAAAATGATGGCTGATAGCAGGTGAGGTAGTTGTATGAATACCACTTTCATCTCCAAAATCCCATTCATAAGAAGATATGGGGCTTGTTATCGTTGATCTGAAATTTATTACTCCGGGTGCACATAAACCCGATCTGTCACTTGTAAAATTTGCAACGACAGGCGGGTTTATTACAACTGTTTTTGTTACCTGTAGTGTACTTTTTTTATAAATCACGATCAGTTTAACAAAATATGAACCCGGGGCGTTATAGGTACATTTGGGATTCCTGATATTGCTGAAGCTATTATTGCCAAATGACCAAATATAGCCAATGGGGTTTCCTGTTGTATTTTGCGTGAACTTAATTTCTGATGGGGAACAAAAGTAGCCATTTGAACTTTCATATAAAAAGTCTGCTGTTTGGCTATGGGAGATAAAATTAAAGCCAATAATTAGGAGTAAGGTAAGTAACTGTTTCATTTTCTTGGTCTGTTGATTCGTTGTGTCAATATACTTAGCACAACATCTAAGCCAATAACGATGCAGTATAAAAATACCTTTTTAGGCTCGCAAATTATAATTTATTGCCTGCCAATTTGATCTAAAACAAAAAAAATCCGGCTTATTAGCCGGATTAAGTATAAAATTAAGGTTTAAATTAATTTTGTGAAACGTTCATTTTCAGTGATGAACTGCCAAATTGACTTGTATACAGCTTGTATTTCTCGTTTATTTCAGCAGACTGGCTAATACCATTGATGGTTAACAGCCCTTTTTCAAGGGTTAATTTAAAATCATTCTTATTCAATAATTTATCTGCATCCAGGGCATCAATCAGGTTTTCTGAATTTTTATCCATTTCGGTTTTGGTAATATCAGTACTTGTATTTGTATCTTTTTCATTTACAATTTGTAAAGATTTCTCAGTTGAAATTTTATGTAAACCTTTTACTGCAGCGCTGCTATCATTAGTATGCATACCGGCAAGTGTTGGTGCAATAACCAGGCTCACAATACTCATCAGTTTGATAAGGATATTCATAGAAGGCCCTGAAGTATCTTTAAAAGGATCTCCAACTGTATCACCAGTAACAGATGCTTTGTGTGGTTCTGATTTTTTGTAATAAACCTGTCCATTTATTTCAACGCCTTTCTCAAATGATTTTTTTGCATTGTCCCAGGCACCGCCGGCATTGTTTTGGAACATACCCATTAAAACTCCACTTACAGTAGCACCGGCAAGAAAACCACCCAATGCTTCAGCTCCTAGGCCGGGCATGAAACCAATAATCAATGGAGATATAATTGCAATAGCACCCGGTAACAT
>JAGPDJ010000027.1:0-8792 GCA_018057635.1 Ferruginibacter sp.
CTCATTTATAGCATTACGTTATCTGCATAAGACAGTTTAAAAAGGAAAAACCCCTAAAGAAGCGTTAAAATTATTTTTTTCCGGAGAGGATTGAGTGCAATTCGGGAAAGTGCGTTTTGAAATTATGACTTTTACTAATGCGTTTTACAGCAATGGCCATTTGTGCCTCCACCGTTTTTACAGAAATATTCAACAGGGTTGCTACATCGGTATATTTTAAGCCATCTTCCTTAATCAGCCTGAAAATAAGTTTACATTTTGGGGGAAGTTCATTGATGGCTTCCATTATTTTGCCAACGGCCTCCCGGGAAAGCAATAACTCACGGGGATTAAAGAATGGGCTTTTAAAATGAACGAGGTATTCTTCGTTAAACGAGCTGTTGTGCTTTTTCCTGGCACTTAATTTATTGATGGAAAGATTTTTTACAGATGTAAAAAAGAAGAGCTTGGGGTTATTGATCTCAACCAGGCTTTCTTTTTTTAACCAAAGTGTAATGAAAAAGTCTGAAACAACTTCTTCGGCATCTTCTTTAGATTTTACTATTGAAAATGCAAAACGATGCAATACTTCGTGGATAGAAATAAACAACTCCTTGTACGCTTTGGAGTCTTTATTAAGCGCAATATCAGTAAGTAAGATTTTTATTTTCTCATTATCCATTGCAATCGTTCTATCACAAAAATAGTGTTTAGTTTGAATAACGGTGAAATCTTTGTAGAATAGAATAATATGATTGTTGTCATTTTTTGATTTTGTAAGGGACTGATTATTAGCAGATAACTTGAATTCTATGAAAAATTAACTGATATATTATATTGCCGGATATACTTAAAACTAATGCGAATTGAAAAAATGTTCTTTTAAATCTCCTGATCATACTTCTTTATTTTGAAAATAGTAACTGCCCTGTTTTTTTATTGGGTTTTATTTATTCATCAAAAAAATTAAATCCTGCACTTTTCAATAACCGTTTTTGCTTACTTTTGCAGCCTGTTATAAAAAATAACAGGGCCTATAGCTCAGTTGGTTAGAGCACCTGACTCATAATCAGGTGGTCCCTGGTTCGAGCCCAGGTGGGCCCACGACAAAAAATAGCCCGATTGATTTCGGGTTATTTTTTTCAATGTCATTTAACCTTTCATTAACCCAGCAGGCAACTATTTTTGCCGCACAAGATTTCATTATGAGAAAACTATCCGTGATTGTATTGGTTTTACTGGCCGGACTACCTGCATTTTCACAAACTGCCAAAGAAAAAAAGAAGAAAGATATACTCAACCGTTCGGGCGATCATTTTATGTTCCAGTTAAGCTACGACAACTGGCTGGGTGCTCAAGATAGTGTTGACAGTCATATAAAAGGCCTTAACCGCGGCCTGAATGTGTATGTGATGTATAACATGCCGTTTAAATCTGACCCTCGTTTCAGTGTAGCTGCAGGTATCGGTATTGGTTCCAGCAATATCTATTTTAATAAAATGAACGTTGAGATCGGCTCAACAAAAACGGTGTTGCCATTTACGGCTACCGATTCTGCCAACAATTATAAAAAATACAAATTATCTACCTCCTTCCTGGAAGTGCCAATAGAATTCAGGTTCAGTTCAAAACCAGAAACACCGGGCAAATCTGTAAAGGTGGCGCTGGGTGTTAAACTGGGCACCATGGTTAATGCACATACCAAAGGAAAAACGTTGAGGGATGCTTCCGGTAAAACATTATTCAATTCTACTGATAAGGTTTCCGACAGAAGTTATTTTAATACCACCAGGCTTGCCGGTACAGCCAGGATCGGATATGGCAATTTCAGCATTTTTGGAGCATATAACTTTTCCACTATGTTTAAAGACGGGGTGGCAGAAGATGTGAAACTGCTGCAGGTTGGACTTACCATCAGCGGTTTATAATCAAATATGATTTTTTTATGATCCCGGCCCCAAGCCGGGATTTTTGTTTGCATGGATCATTCTGTTAACTTTGCACCTCACTTCATCTCATGAGCGACGAAATAAAACACGAATGTGGCCTTGCTTTCATTCGCCTGCGCAAACCTTTTAGTTATTACCAGCAGAAATACAATTCAGTTTTATACGGTTTAAACAAACTGTACCTGCTGATGGAAAAACAACATAACCGCGGCCAGGACGGCGCCGGTATTGCAACCGTAAAACTGGATACAGAACCGGGATACCCGTTCCTCTACCGGTTACGCAGCAGCACAACTCAGCCAATTGCCGACTTGTTTTCAAAAATATGGGCAGAGATCAATGAAATACAAAAATACCAGCCAGATATAAAAAATCACCCCGGCCTGATGAAAGGTCATGTAAATGTAATGGGTGAAATATTGCTTGGCCATCTCCGTTATGGAACGCAGGGAAAGAACAATGTGGAATTCTGTCACCCATTTATAAAAAGGAATACCATCCCTTCCCGAAACCTGGCTCTGGCCGGTAATTTCAACCTGGTAAATACAGAAGAATTATTTAACATGGTCAACATCACGCCGGGTGAATTTCAGAGCCAGAGCGATCTGGCCGCCATGATGGAAATACTGCACCATTTCCAGGTTAAGGCAGATGAAAATGCGCCCGGTCACCTGGATATCAGCAGTGTACTTAAAAAAGCTGTCCCACTCTTTGACGGAGGTTACCATTTTGCCGGAATTGTAGGAAACGGAGATTCGTTTGTTATGAGAGACCCGCATGGCATCAGGCCATCTTACTATTATATAAACGAAGATGTAATTGTTGCCGCCAGCGAAAGGGCTGCCATACGCACAGCTTTTAACCTGGAAGAAAATGAAGTGAAAGAACTGATGCCCGGCAATGCCCTGATTGTAAAAGCCGGCGGGGATTATACCATAGAACAGATTGTTCCCGCCAAAGAAAGAAAGGCCTGCAGTTTTGAACGGATCTATTTCAGCCGCGGAAGCGATGAAAAGATCTACCGGGAACGCATAGCCTTAGGATACAACCTGAGTGCAACCGTTTTAAAGGCTGTAGATTACGACCTTAAAAACACCATTTTCTCTTTTATTCCCAATACAGCTGAAACAGCATTTTATGGCCTTATAAAAGGCGCCGAAGATTACCTGAATAAGATCAAGATAGAAAGGATCATGAGCTGGGAAAAAGCATTTGATGAAGAGAAGCTATCGGAAATGGTTAACCGAAAAATAAGGATCGAAAAGATTGCCATCAAAGATGTAAAGTTGCGGACCTTTATAACGGAAGACAGCAGCCGGAATGAAATGGTGCAGCACGTGTATGATATTACATACGGAACAGTGAGAAAAGACATAGACACGCTCGTTGTAATAGACGATAGTATTGTAAGAGGTACCACACTCAGGGAAAGCATTATCCGGATGCTCAGCAGGCTAAAACCGAAACGCATCATCGTGGTTTCTTCAGCACCGCAAATACGATATCCCGATTGTTATGGTATTGACATGAGTAAAATGGGTGATTTTATTGCGTTCAAGGCGGCTATTGAACTAATAAAGGAAAGCGGCCGCGAAACACTTCTTGATGAAATACTCAGCAAATGCAAAGAACTTCAACACAACAACCAATTGCATACCGAAAACCTGGTTAGGCAGGTATATAAACCTTTTTCACTGGATGAGATATCAACCAAAATTGCACAATTGATTACGCCGGATGATATTAACATTCCTGTAGATGTCATCTACCAGAAAATTGAAACACTGCATGAAGCTTGCCCCGGCAATAAAGGTGATTGGTACTTTACCGGAAACTACCCAACGCCCGGCGGCAACAAAGTTTGCAACAAGGCTTTTATGAATTTCATGGAAGGAAAAAATGTTCGAGGTTATTAATTGTCATCCCGAGGAACGAGGGATCTCATTAAAGTAGACTTCTCCGGAATATAAAAAAAGGTTTACCGCAGATTATTGATGATCTAAAACGCAGAGAACGCTGATATTTTTTCTATTCTTTCTAAGAATTCTTAGATCTGCGCTGTATTTTATCTGTGCAATCTGCGGGTTATAAATTGTACACCCCGGATTTTCACTGTATGGTTAGTAAAAGACAATGATTTTATAGTCTTCCTAAACTATCATCCAGAGGAACGAGGGATCTCTTTCTTGAAAATTTTTAATACATTTAAACGCCTCACCGCCTTCCAGGCAAAAAAAATAAAAATGAAAACACTCTATATCATACGCCATGCAAAAAGCAGTTGGGGCGATTTCAGTTTACCAGATTTTGAAAGACCCTTAAATGAACGGGGAAAAAAAGATGCGCCCGAAATGGCAAAAAGACTCCTGGATAAAAAAATAAACATTGATGCCTTTATAAGCAGCCCGGCCAAACGGGCAAAAAAAACCTGCAAACTTTTTATCAAAGCATTTGATGCAAAGGAAGAAGAAATGATACTTGTGGAAGCATTATACAATGCTTCTGCAGAAATGTTTTTTCGGGTAATTGAAAAGATGGATGATAAAATTAATAGTATAGCGGTTTTTTCACACAACCCGGGCATCACAGATTTTGTGAACAAACTTTGTGAAGAGGTTCGGATTGACGAGATGCCCACCTGCGGAATTTTCGCCATTGAAGCCGGAATTGATAGCTGGAAAGATTTTAAAGCATTTGAAAATCAATTCCTGTTCTTTGATTATCCAAAAGCTGATTTATAAACCAGCATCATTCAGGTTACAATTTTTTTTCAAAATACACAACTGTTTTTTCCGGGTTATAATAATACGCAGGTATCTCATAAAAACCATATTTTTTATACAGGGTAATCGCTGGTATCATGTTGCTGAGTGTATCCAGCCGTATTTTTTCATAGTTAAATTCCTTTGCAAGGAACAGTGCTTTTTCTAACAGCGTTTTTCCAATTCCCTTATGATGAAAGGCTGGTTTAACATACATTCTTTTAAGTTCGGCAATACCTGTATCAATTTTTCGGATTCCCACGCAACCAACAAACTCATTATCCATTTTAGCCAGGATAATTCCTCCAGATGGCGGAGCATACATGGTAGCCAGCTGCTGCAGTTCTTCTGAAAAATGCTGAAAACACAAATCAATATTCAGCCAGCCGGCGTATTCATTGAATAAACTGGCTGCGGTTTCATATTCCTGTTTTCTTGTTACATAAATATACTCAGGCATTGCTGTTAGATTTGTTTGCTAAATATACACCGCTGAAAATAAACAAAGCCGCAATGATCTTATATAGTGAAATATCTTCCCCTAAAAAAATGATAGCAATCACTGCTGCAAAAACAGGTTGCGAATAAATATATGTTCCGGCAATAGAAGCCCCCAGTATTTTTATTCCATACACATTAAATATATAAGCAAGAAAAGTTCCGCCAATAATGATCAAAGCCAATAAGCCATAAGATCCACTCGTATAGTTTTGCCATGGAATTTCCCTGAATTCATTCCAGCAAAATGGCAGGATCATGAAAAACCCGATGGTGAAGATGATCCTTACAACTGATATAGGATCATACTCTTTCATGAGCGGCCTTACCAGTATAAAATAGAAAGTATACGATATGGCATTCAGAATGATGAGTATATCGCCAAACACAACCTGTGAAGGATTACCAGTGCTTTCCCTTGCTGTTATCAATACAAGCGCACCAGATATTCCAAGCACCAGCCCTGCAATTTTATAAAACGTAACGCTTTCATTCAATATCCAGGCGGCAATCACTGTTATCAGGATAGGAGTGGTAAGCATGAGCAGCGAAGCATGAATGGAATAAGTAAGTGATAACCCCTTAATAAATAATAACTGGTTGATGGCAATACCGGTAAGTGCACACAATATAAATCTGCCGGTATGTTTTCTTTGAAACTTCAGTTTCTCTTTACTGAACAGGAAAAGGGTCCACAACAAAACAGCGCTTATGCCTACCCGTAATAAATTCAGTCCAAACGGTTTTACAAGCCCCTCGTTGATCAGTTGTTTAACAGCTGTATAATTGATGGCAAAGAATATATTGGTAAATAATAATGCCAGGTGCGCTTTGGTTCTTTGTTGCAATGAAAGATTTTTTGGGGATACAAATATCGTGATGCATTGTATATATTATGACAATTTTATTTTTGCCGGGAAGGCGGGATATATTATAATTACTATTAAGCCCTAAACATCATTTCGCTAAAATTTTTCCGGGAAGGCGGGGAGGCTGTAAATATTAAAACATATTCATTTGAAAACGCCTTTACGCCTTCCCGGCAAACAAAATAATATAATTGTGACAAGATCTTAAGGAAGTTCGGTTTCTATTTAAAAGATCCTTCGCTTTGCTCTGGATGACATAAAAAAACCGTCCTGCAAAAAGCAGAACGGCCTTACTTACTAACCCAACTGTACATATATATGAAACAGGTTTTATCCCTGGTTCTCTTTTATTTTCTCCCTGATCTTTGTTTCAATTTCTGTTGCCAGTCCGGGATTATCTATCATTAGCTGTTTTACAGCTTCCCGGCCCTGGCCGAGTTTATCATTATTATAACTGAACCAGCTTCCGCTTTTTTGCACAATACCAAGTTCAACACCCATATCTATGATCTCCCCGGCCTTTGAGATTCCTTCACCGTATATGATATCAAATTCTGCAGTACGGAAAGGTGGGGCAACCTTGTTTTTTACAACTTTCACCTTTATATGGTTACCTGTTACTTCATCGCCATCTTTAATTTGAGCCTGCCTGCGGATATCAAGCCTTACAGATGCATAAAATTTAAGTGCATTACCGCCAGTGGTTGTTTCGGGATTTCCAAACATGACACCGATCTTTTCACGCAACTGGTTAATAAATATGCAGCAGCTGTTCGTTTTAGAAATAGTTGCAGTCAGCTTTCGCAATGCCTGACTCATCAACCTGGCATGAAGGCCCATTTTACTGTCGCCCATTTCGCCTTCCAGTTCGCTTTTAGGAACCAATGCAGCAACTGAGTCAATTACTACAACATCTAAAGCACCGGAAAGGATCAGCCTGTCTGCAATTTCCAGAGCCTGTTCACCATAATCTGGTTGTGAGATCAGTAAATTATCAATGTCAACCCCCAGTTTTTGGGCATAATTGCTGTCAAATGCATGTTCTGCATCAATAAATGCACACATGCCACCCTTTTTCTGCGCTTCTGCAATCACATGAATAGCAAGTGTTGTTTTACCCGAAGATTCCGGCCCGTAAATTTCTATCACACGACCTTTGGGTAAACCACCAATACCGAGCGCAACATCCAAACCGATAGAACCTGTTGAAATTACACCCTGTTCAATATGTGTTTTTTCATTCATCATCATGACAGATCCCTTACCAAAATCCTTATCGATCTTGTCCATCGTTAATTTTAATGCCTTTAATTTTTCTGCGTTACTCATTGTTTCTGTTTTTTTATAAGTGATGTATCTGGTTTTGCCTGTAAATGTATACCTGGAACCAAAAGTAATACTTTTATTTTATCAACACTAATTTATTTAGTAAATTTTTAGTAAATTTTTTAGTTTATTATTTTTGACTGTTTCCCGCCTTATTAATCATTCCCTTAATCACGATGATATCATGTAAACTTCAGCCTAATTAACAAGCCCACCCCGAAAACCGGGATGGGCTTGTTAAAACATGAGAAAATTCCTTTTTTTAGTTTCCTGCGGCTGTGGTGGAGCCTGGTACGTTAAACGGGCCAAATAATTTCCGGGTGGGGATTAACAACATATAAAGAAAATTAAGTTTTCCTGAATAAAAAATACCTCAAAGTGGTAGTATATTACTACCAGGTAAACTCTTTGCAGGGGAGACGGGAAGTCGGCAAGGCTAATTAATATCAACGTTTTTCTGCCTTTCGGGCAAAAAAATTGCTGACTGCCCCATTGAAACTACAACTGTATTCAACAAATATTGCATACCTGAAAAAATTGATAAAAAGTTTATATGTCATTTTTCTTAATATCTTATTTTTGCTTGTTCTTAAACTTAATGCAAAAGGAAACTGTTAAAACTGAAGTATTACACTCCAACTATTTGGTTCACAATAATAAAAACGGTTATTTTGCGACACTTGAATATGAATCGTAACAAAAAGACATATAGTTTTTTAAATAGGTTGTCGGCGATCTTTATGATATTGACGTTGTGCTGGCTCACTATAAGTATGCCTTTCGTAATTGACTTCAAGGAAAAAGTGGCAAAAATGGAAAATAAAAGTTCCGCTCCTGCAGGCCAGGATGACGAAACTGCACCACTTGGAAACAATACCGAAGAAAAGGTACCTTTTAGCAATAACAGTTTCTCGGAAGAATACCTGCACGACCTGCACATAACTCCTCATTACTTTTTCTCTGAAACATCGCAATATCATAATTGCGAAAACACAGATATTTATATTGCTTTTCACGGCGAACTGCTCGTACCTCCGCCTAACACCGCATCATAAAACAACTCCCTGATTATTTAAGTTTTTTAATATCACTGTTATATTCAAGATCACATAAAGTTTGAATGGTCTTATAACGGTAAGGCATACTTGAATAGTTTTACCTGCATTTTTAAACAGGGAAAATTATTTGCCTGCATGATCTTTCTGTTTTCAGGCCTTGATCATTTAAAT
The DNA here is from genome assembly GCA_018057635.1 of Ferruginibacter sp. Next base: position 8,613 of record JAGPDJ010000027.1, read on the forward strand.
GAACAGGGATTGTGGATTGAAATCCTGTTTACAAAAGCTGTTTTTTACTGTATAAAATGAAATTATTCAAATGAAATTTACGTTCAAGTATTTTAAATCTGACCTTTTATCGGGTATGGTAGTGTTTTTAGTTGCACTGCCATTGTGTTTAGGTATTGCTGTTGCCAGCGGCGCTCCGCC
>JAGPDJ010000027.1:8892-13704 GCA_018057635.1 Ferruginibacter sp.
AAAATGAAATTATTCAAATGAAATTTACGTTCAAGTATTTTAAATCTGACCTTTTATCGGGTATGGTAGTGTTTTTAGTTGCACTGCCATTGTGTTTAGGTATTGCTGTTGCCAGCGGCGCTCCGCCATTTGCAGGAGTTATATGCGGTGTAATTGCCGGCATAGTTGTAGGCTTATTGAGCGGGTCAAACGTAAGCGTTTCGGGACCTGCGGCAGGATTGATTGCCATCGTACTGGTTGCCATCACTGACCTTGGTTACGAACCTTTTCTTGTTGCGGTATTAATTGCAGGGATCATTCAGCTAACACTTGGTTTTGCAAAAGCAGGAACCATCTCTTCCTATTTTCCAACGAGTGTTATTGAGGGTATGCTGGTAGCCATCGGTATCATCATTATTAAAAAAGAAATTCCGCATGCAATTGGATACGATAAAGCACATGAAGGAGACTGGTTTGCTCTTGAAGCCGGTTCAGAATCCGGTTTCTTTACGGAACTGATCAACTCTATTAATTATGCGCATGTTGGTGCCATACTAATTACACTTATTTCCATTGCAATCCTGATCTCTTTTAATAAAATTCCTTTTCTTAAAAAGATCAAAGCCATACCCGGAGCATTAATTGTTGTAATTGTAGGTATCATATTAAATGAAGTATTTAAATCAACCGGTTCAAAGCTGGCGATATCTCAGGATCATTTGGTAACGCTGCCTACCGCTTCCAATTTTAGTGAATTTATTGGCCAGTTTACTACGCCTGATTTTTCTGCATTTACCAATACCAAAGTATGGATCGTTGGTTTTACCATAGCCATTGTTGCAAGTATTGAAACGCTTTTATGCCTGGAAGCGGGAGATAAGATGGACCCGATGAAAAGATTCTCCAGCGCAAACACTGAATTACGGGCACAAGGGGTTGGAAATATTTTGTCTGGTTTAATTGGCGGACTACCCATGACATCAGTTATTGTAAGAACATCGGCTAACGTTAATGCAGGTGCGAAAACAAAGTTATCTGCAATAGCACATGGCGTTTTCCTGTTGCTTTCTGTATTACTCATTCCGGGATTGTTGAATAAAATTCCCATGGCTTGCCTGGCAGCTATCTTAATCATGATCGGTTGGAAACTGGCTAATCCAAAAGTGTTTGCTCATATGTGGCATACAGGCAAACACCAGTTCATTCCATTCATCATAACTGTTGTTGCGGTTGTATTCACTGACTTGTTAAAAGGCGTGGGTATTGGTTTGGTGGCTGGTATCATTTTTATTCTGAGGGGAAACATGAAACATGCATATTTCTTTAAGAAGGAAAAACACAACAAAGGCGAAACCATTCATATTGACCTTGCACAGGAAGTGTCATTTTTAAATAAAGCGGCTATTAAACAGACCCTTGCTCATTTGCCTGAAAACAGCAAGTTGGTAATTGATGCTGCAAATACCATATACATAGATTATGATGTACTGGAACTGATACGCGACTTTTTAAATTTTGGTTCAAAAGATAAAAACATTACGGTTACCTTACTGAATTTTAAAAAGGAATATAAAATGGAAGACGCTGAACTTGTTCATTCAGAAGTAAATTAATGTAATGCAAAACCATTCAGATTTAAATTATTAAAAAAACAAACATTAAAATATTATACAATGAGGGTACATACTAAAGAAACACAAAGTCATCTTACGCCAAGAATGGCATTGGATATATTAAAAGAAGGCAATAGCAGGTTCATAAAAAACCTGAAAGCACAGAGAGACCTCTTAGGCCAGGTAAATGCAACAAGAGACGGGCAATGGCCTTTTGCAACTGTACTTAGCTGTATTGACAGCCGCACTTCTGCAGAATTGATTTTTGACCAGGGACTGGGTGACATATTTTCTGTTCGCATTGCCGGCAATATAGTTAATACCGATATTTTAGGCAGCATGGAATTTGCCTGTAAAGTGGCTGGTTCAAAATTAATTGTGGTGTTGGGACATACCAAATGTGGCGCTGTTAAAGGAGCATGCGATCATGTAGAAATGGGAAACCTCACTGAATTATTATCAAAATTACAACCGGCTGTTTATTCGGAATCTGAAACAACAAATGTGGATAAACGAAATTCAAAAAACGCAAAATTTGTAGAAAACGTTTCAACCATTAATGTAAAAAGGAGCGTTAAAAATATTATTGAACGCAGTTTTATATTGGAACAAATGGTTGAGAACGGCGAAATCGGCGTGATCGGCGCCATGTATGATATTGAAACCGGAAAAGTTGATTTTTATGATGATGTTGAATACATCAGGGATGAAATAAACCCTGCATTCAGTGTGGCAGAGCTAAGACATTAATTTCTTTATTGGGTTGGAGGTTTCTTCAACCCTTTATTTTATAAGTATGAATAATAAATCATTCAGTGAAGCACATGTAATTCATGAATTAAAACACTTTTTACCTGCTCAACAGGCACTGAAAGATTTTATTCACCACAATTCCCTGCATGCTTTTCAGCACATGAAATTTTATGATGCTATTTTCAAAGCATCTAAAATTTTTGGATTCCAGGTTCATTTACAATTGTCGGAATACCGGGAAATGTATAAAACCGGGCGTATAAGGGAAGATGTGCTTCAAATGGTTATACTTAATAAAAAGGGCAATGCCGACCATGCCGGATGGAAAGAAAAACTAATCACCAAACAATATGACACAATCAATTATCCACGCATCGGCCAATTAAGAAAATACTGGAAAGACGTATATCATATTGATTTAGACAATAAGGTTCACCCGTTGCTGTTCCGCATCCTGTGTGCATTCTTAGACCAGGGCATTGCTATTGATGCTTTCCCGGTGGTTAGTAAACCGTTTATGGAAAGTATCAAAGAAATGGAACAAAACAGTTTTGTTAGTTTCTTTCATACAAAGACCATCCGGCAAAAATTTATCTCAGGAAATTATTCTTTACGGGAACTTTTAAAAACAATTGTTGGGAAAGAAGAATATTTTGAGCAATACCTGTTTGACCAGCAATTTTCGCATCATGGCTGGAGTGGTTTTATCAGCGCTGTGGAAGATCATCCGGAAACACTGCTCGACAGAAAACAAATAACCCTGAAGGAATTGCTCCAGTTTGAATTACTGCTGGAACTGGATGCCCTGCATCATGTTTTAGGAAACAACTGGAAACCATTGACTGATCATGTTGCTGAACCACCGGTTGATCTATTTGCAGATCTGCCTAAAACTGAACTGGCAGAAGTTATTGAATTATGGCAGGATGCTTTTGAATGGAGTTACTACGATTCTGTATTAAAAGGAATCAGTTTGTATGATGAAAAAAGAACTGTTCAATATAACAGGAATGATAATAAGTCCTCTTTACAAAATGAGTTGAAACCTTCGCTACAGGCGATCTTCTGCATTGATGAAAGAGAAGATTCAATTCGCCGGCATATTGAAGCCATTGATAAACATGCTGAAACATTTGGTGCGCCTGGATTTTTTGGCGTGGAATTTTATTTTCTTCAGCAAGGTGGAAAGTTCTACGATAAACTTTGTCCTGCGCCGGTAACTCCCAAATATCTCATCAAAGAGACTGATGCAAAATCTAACAGGAAACATGAACTGATCTACACAAAAAATACCCATCGCATCCTGGCAGGATTTTTCCTGAGTATTGCCTTTGGATTCTGGGCCCTTATAAAAAAAATACAGTTATTGTTTAACCCTACCATGAGCCCGGCTATTTCAAATGCCTATGGCCATATGGATAAACATTCTGTACTCAGTATTGAAAATAAAAGTACGGGAGATATAGAGAACGGTTTACAAATAGGTTATACTCTTGATGAAATGGTTACAAGAGGAGAGAATTTTCTTCGGGGCATTGGCCTGGTGAAAAATTTTGCTCCCATTGTTTACTTTGTTGCGCATGGCAGCAGCAGTGCCAACAATCCGCATCATGGCGCACACGATTGTGGCGCATGCAGTGGAAGGCCTGGTGCAACCAATGCAAGGGTACAGTCTTTTATTCTCAATCATAAAAAAGTAAGAGAAGTATTGGCCACGAAAGGAATTGTAATTCCGGATACAACCCAGTTCATTGGCAGTATGCACGACACAGCTGCGGATGTGTGGGATTATTATGATGAGGATAAATTGAGTGCTGAAAATACAAAGAGGCACCTGGAGAATATTCAGAGTTTTGAAACAGCTTTGAACATGAATGCCAAGGAAAGGAGCCGGCGTTTTGCATCCATCAATACCAAACAGGAATTATCACAGGTGCGTAAAGCAATACACAACCGTTCAGTTTCCTTGTTTGAGCCAAGGCCCGAGCTTGGTCATGGAACAAATACACTGGCCATCATTGGCCGCAGGCAAACTTCCAAAGGTTTATTTCTCGACAGGAGGGCTTTCCTGAACAGTTATGATTATACAACAGACCCAGACGGGGCAATCCTCACTGCCGTGATGCGGCCCATTGGCCTCGTTTGCGGAGGCATCAACCTGGAATATTATTTTTCCCGTGTTGATAATATTAAGATGGGCGCCGGTACAAAACTTCCGCACAATGTAATGGGATTGTTTGGTGTGGCCAACAGCAGCGATGGCGACCTGAGGCCCGGACTTCCCTGGCAAATGATAGAAGTGCACGACCCGGTGCGTTTACTCGTTATCGTAGAACACAATCCAGATATTGTTTTAAAGGCCATACAGTCTAGCCCGGAAGTATTTGAATGGTATGCAAATGAATGGGTACACATTGTTTCCCTGCATCCGGAAGAAAAACAATTCTATTATTTTAAAAACGGAGCC
>JAGPDJ010000028.1:0-9465 GCA_018057635.1 Ferruginibacter sp.
CCCTGGTTTGCTGTTATTCAATACATTTTTCAGGCATTTTTCAGGAGATAGTTTCGTATCAAAATCACCGCTCAAAACACTCCACATCACTGTTTTTAATTTAAACCTGGGTTTATTAAGTTGATCCAGCTGAAACCTGGTAATCCTTCCATAAGGAGGGCGGTATAAATTGCTGTCAATGTATTTCTTTGCTTCAGCAATATCATCGAGGTAAACAGCATCATTGGTTTTCCAGCCGTTCAGGTGGTTAAAACTATGATTTCCTACAGCATGGCCTTCATCAATTATTCTTTTATATACATCAGGGAAAGCAAGTACATTTTTACCGATACAAAAAAAACTTGCCCTGGCATTGTATTTCTTCAATTCATCCAGCACAAAGGGCGTAATTGTTGGATGAGGGCCATCATCAAAACTCAGGAAAATTTTTTTTTCAGTAACCGGAACAGACCAAATACATTGTTTATAAAATGTACTTATCCATCGCGGCATTTTTGCCAAATAAAACATCTGGCAATTTAATACCAATTCAAGTTAAAAAGCACAAATTGCCTTTATACTGCAATAATTCAATTGCCTGACAGGATAAAATAAGGTCTTGAAAAATAAAATACATACTACACTCTTATTGTGAAAAATATATACCCTGAAAAATAAAAAAGCTGCCCCAAACAGGAGCAGCTTTTTCATTCATTAAATAATATGATTAATAAGGCAAGATGAAAGTCCGTACAATACCATTTGCATTGGTATAAACCACTTTATAATAATAGGTTGATCCAACAGCAGGGCAAGATGTAGGGGCACCTGTTGCATCCAAACCAAATGTTACAACAACTGAAGATGCCAGCCTTTGGTGAGACAATTCGCCGCTTACCAGCCTGAAATCGCAATCCTGGCGGAAAACCATGGGTTGATTGATTACAGTTACGAATGGGATAGCAAAACGGTTCAGGCCCCATTCAGAAATACCGGTAGTTGATCCATCTGTATGCGTTCCAACTGTTGATATTACAATGCCATTGTTGTAAGTGAAAGTGCGCCTTTTAGCAACCTGCCAGCTACGCTGTGCTCCATTATCAAATGTTACATTCATGCCAGGGCTTGTAATGGTATGAACAATCGTTCCTAAAGAAGCAAGGTCACGCAGGCGTCCACCAGAAACATTGGTAACAATGTGTGTGCCATTGATCGTAATGCTCTTATTATCCCTTACACGGGTGATTTTTAAGTTCTGAATGCTGGTTGTTAATACTGCTCCTGCATCCCTCCAGCGAATTCCCAAAGGCATGGTAAGTACTACAACACCTGTACGGATACGGGTTCCGGAACAATTATTTCCATTGTAGGTAATAGTGATCCTCCGGAGTGTGGCAGTTGAATCGAGTAAAACAGTAGCATCGCATGGTAGTGTTAAAACACTTTCTTCCCTGCCTTCAAAAGCAGCAAAACTTTCAACTGCTGCATTGGCATCATTAATTGCCGCATCAGATTCAGCAGAAAAACGGGACTGATCATCAGAATGGGTTGTAAGATCTGAGTTTTCGGCAGCAGTTGTATCATCTTTTTTACAACTGGTAAAGGTTACTGACATTGCTATAAAAGCAAACAATATCAAACGGAATGTCTTTTTCATATTTTTTAAATTTTTTGTTTGTTATAAAACATAGATGCAAGGAATCGTTAAAAGTTTAATTCAGTATAAAATTTTATTAAAAAATCTTACAATATCCCATCCAAACGATAAATCTAAACTGATATTATATGTTGTAATCGCTAATTAACTGATCCTTAACTTTGTACTATGAGTAATAAAATAAGGGTCCGTTTTGCCCCAAGCCCAACAGGAGGCCTTCACCTGGGAGGTGTACGAACAGTTTTATACAATTACCTGTTTGCCCGTAAGCATGGAGGCAGTTTTATCGTTCGTATTGAAGATACTGATCAGACACGCTATGTAGAAGGTGCTGAAGCATATATATTTAAATGTCTTGAGTGGTGTGGACTAACACCCGATGAAAGCCCCTTGCATGGAGGTGATTTTGGGCCTTACCGCCAAAGTGAAAGAAAACCAATTTACAGGGAATATGCCGAACAACTTATTAAAGATGGACATGCTTATTATGCATTCGATACGCCTGATGACCTGGAGAAAATGCGAAATGAGCTGAAAACAGCCGATAACCCGTCTCCACAATATGATGGAACGGTTAGGATGAAAATGAAAAATTCGCTCTGTATGCCCGCTGAGGAAGTAACAAAATTACTGGAAGCGGGTGCCAGGCATGTGATCCGGATTAAGATGCCCAAAGCTGAAACCATCCGTTTTACAGATATGATTCACCAGGAAGTAAGTTTTGAATCTGACCTGGTTGATGATAAAGTGTTGCTGAAAGCAGATGGCATGCCCACATACCACCTTGCGGTTGTTGTAGATGACTACCTGATGAAAATAACACATGCTTTCAGGGGTGAAGAATGGCTCAGCAGTGCCCCGGTGCATGTAATGTTATGGAAATACCTCTTCGGTCTTGATAAAATGCCCCAATGGGCGCATCTGCCATTAATACTCGGGCCCAGCGGAAAGCTGAGTAAGCGGGATGGCGCTAAATATGGCTTCCCTGTTTTTGCCATGAACTGGGCAGATAAAAAAACCAATGAACTTACAGAAGGGTTTAAAGAGAAGGGATTTTTACCGGAAGCATTCATCAACCTGCTGGCTGTTTTGGGCTGGAATGACGGTACAGAACAGGAATTATTCAGCATGGAAGAACTGGTTGATAAATTCTCTGTTGAACGCGTTCACAAAGCAGGTGCAAAATTTGATTTTGAAAAAGCAAAATGGTTCAACCAGGAATGGATAAAACGTTCGGAAGCAACCCGGCTATTGCCATTGGTTAAGGAAATATTCATTGAAAATGGAATTCAAATTTCAGATGAGAATTACCTGCTAAAGGTGATTGACCTGGTTAAGGACCGATGTATACTATTACCTGATTTTCTTACACAAGGTTCCTACTTCTTTCAAACACCGGCTGCATATGATGAAGCATCAGTGAAAACAAAATGGGACGAAGGAAAGAAAACATATTTTGAAGCACTGGCTGTTGAATTTAAAATGATCAGTCATTTTTTACTGGTAAATATTGAAGAAACTTTTAAAAAACTGGCTGTTGAAAAAAATATCAAAGTGGGTGAACTTCAAATGATATTCCGGGTGATGCTTGTTGGCAGTAAGACCGGGCCAGGCGTATTCCAGATATCGGAAACCATTGGAAAAGAAGAAACTGTTCATAGGATTGAAAAAGCGTTGCTGGCTTTTCAAAATTTATAAATCAACCAATTAGCCATTTCATTCAGCCGATTGATGTATTTTTAATTTACAAGAAAGAAAAATGAAAAGACCCATCAGAGTATTAGTTGCAAAAGTTGGATTGGATGGCCACGACCGTGGAGCCAAAGTAATAGCCACCGCATTGCGTGATGCCGGTATGGAAGTGATCTATACCGGGCTGAGGCAGACTCCCGAAATGGTTGTAAATGCAGCTTTGCAGGAAGATGTTGATGCAATAGGTATCAGCATTTTAAGCGGTGCACACAATACTGTTTTCCCTAAGATCATCGCTTTAATGAAAGAAAAAGAAATGGATGATGTATTGCTAACCGGCGGTGGCATCATTCCGGAAGACGATATGGAAGCATTGCATAAAATGGGTGTAGGAAAACTATTTGCCCCGGGAGCCACTACCTCCAATATTGCAGGATATATTACTGACTGGGTAAGAGAGCACCGGTCATTTTAAAATCCCTTTATTAAAAATCATATTCTACTAAATTTGTACAAACACACATCCATGTATAAAAATTACACTTCTCTTTTGCATAGCCTGGAAAATGGCATTCTAACGATAACCATTAACCGCCCGGATAAATTAAACGCCTTGAATGCTGCAGTTTTCACCGAACTGGATATTGCCATGGATGAAATAAATGAGAACCCCGAAATTAAATCGGTCATTATTACAGGAGCCGGGCCAAAAGCGTTTGTGGCAGGTGCCGACATTACTGAATTTGATGGCCTGAATAAAGAAGAAGCGATGGCACTGGCAAAAAGGGGACAGGATGTTTTCTTTAAAATGGAACATTGCGCTAAACCCATTGTAGCTGCTGTAAATGGGTTTGCCCTTGGTGGTGGTTGCGAATTGGCTATGGCCTGCCATTTCAGGCTGGCTTCAGAAAATGCGAAATTTGGCCAGCCCGAAGTAAACCTGGGTTTGATTCCCGGTTATGGTGGTACACAACGGCTAACACAACTGATAGGAAAAGGGAAGAGCATGGAACTGCTGATGACAGCTCATATGATTGATGCCAATGAAGCTCTGCAATTGGGCCTGGTGAACCATGTAACTACGGCCGAAAGCCTGTTGCAAAGAACAAAAGATATTTTACAGATCATTCAAACAAAAGCCCCCATTGCTGTTGGAAAGATCATAGAATGTGTAAATGTGGCTGTTGTAAGCGACAGTGCATATACAAATGGCAAAACTGGCTTCGATAAAGAGATTGAATCCTTTGGTGATTGCTTTATTACTGAAGATATGAAAGAAGGCACCAGCGCATTTTTAGAAAAAAGAAAAGCACTGTTCACAGGAAAATAACATCCGTTAACAAATAATCATATTTATAATTCTTCCCACCTGAATTACCGGGCTCTTTCCGTGTTTTATAAAATATTGCCATTTCATTTATGATAAACATCATGGATTAGTATTTCTATGAATTTTAATCATTCCAGGTAAAAATACCCAACTCAGGGTATAAAAAAAAAACTTTAATTTCTTTCTTTTACATTTTCTTGTACCCCATTAGAAAGAAACACAAGCTGAATTTTTTAAAACAAAAAATAAATTTTATGAAAAAGAATTTTATTTTCTTATTGACCGGCCTGTTTGTATTTAATACCTCCTTTGCCAAAATATGGAGGATTAATAATACAGGCGTACCTGCAGATTTCACAACAGCCCAGGCGGCACATGATGCAGCTGGCGTAGCAAATGGAGATACCTTGCATTTTGAACCAAGCGGTACAGGATACGGAAACCTGTCATTAACAAAAAGACTGATCATCATCGGCAATGGTTATTTCCTCGGTTCTGCGGCTACATTTTCCAACCCAAACCTGCAGGCAAATCCGGCAAGTTCCACCATTGGTGATATTTACATTTTTACAGGCGGCAGTAATTCAGTCATTATGGGTATGACATTTAGCAACGCATATATTGGTTACTCAACACCAGTTAATAACCTGCTTTTCAGGCGAAACAGGGTGATTAACTTACTATATTTTTATAATGGAGGAACTTCCAATGTACAGGTAATGCAATGTTATATTGATGGGGCCGTTGCTCAAACCGGCACCCATAACAACGTGTTTCTTTCCAATAACATCATACTGCAGGGTGTTAGTTTTGATTCAAATGATGACGGTACTTTTCAGAACAATGTAGTTCATGCTTCCGGCCTTGGATATGCAACTGCATTTACAAACTTTGTTTTGAGAAGTAATATCATGGTAGCCGGATCTTTAAGCCTTACTACCTGCACTTCTGAATTTAACCTGGGAAACAGTACCCAATTCGGCACTTCATCAGGTAACCAATCAAATATTAACATGGCCAATGTTTTTGCAGAGTACCCAACGCTTGCAACAAACAGTTACGACGGAAGATTTGCACTCAAAGCCGGAAGCCCCGCTATTGCCGCAGGTTTTGGATCAGTTGATTGCGGTGCATATGGAAATATACCGGCTTATGTGAAATCAGGTATGCCTGATGTTCCATCCATATACAAACTTTCAGTACCGCCCATTGTAACAAACAACGTGTTAAGTGTGATCGTAAGTACCAAAATAAACAATTAAATGAATGAGTAACTGATTGTTCATTTAAAAAAAATTGTTATGAAATACTTATTCCGGTCACTTATTTTATTCATTTGCCTCTCGTTTATGCTGATAAATGCTGCTGCTCAAACGATAGACAGTGTTGAATATTTCATTAATACAGATCCGGGGTTTGGTAATGGAACAGGTATTGCTACTACTAATGCTGCTGACATTAACGACATCACTTTAAATATAAATACAACTTCGTTAAGCAATGGTTTTAATAACCTGTATGTTCGTTCCCGAAGCAGTAACGGCCACTGGTCGCTTACCAAACGCTGGTTATTTTACAAAGACGCTATTCCGGCTGCCAACATAAACCGGCTGGAATATTTTATTGACACTGATCCCGGTTTTGGCAATGGCACCAATGTATCCATTACTCCCGGCGCCAGTGTTTCAGATGTATTCTGGACAGTTGACCTAACGGTACTGGCTAATGGCTTCCATAATATTTTTATCCGTTCACGGGATGATAACGGGAACTGGGCGATCACAAACAAATGGTTATTTTTTAAAGACATAATTCCATCAGTTAATATAAACAAACTGGAATATTTTGTTGACAATGACCCCGGTTTCGGAAATGGCACAAACGTAACGATAACACCCGGCGCCAATGTGGCTGATGTTTTCTGGACTGTTGATATTACCGGGCTTACGAATGGTTTTCACAATATATTTATCCGTTCAAAAGACAATACAGGCAACTGGTCCATCACCAATAAATGGCTTTTCTTTAAAGATATTATTCCTGCAGCCAATGTAAATAAGCTGGAGTATTTTATTGATAATGATCCCGGTTTTGGAAACGGAACTAACGTTACGATAACACCCGGCGCCAATATTGCAGATGTTTTCTGGACGGTTGATATTACCGGGCTTACAAACGGTTTTCACAATATATTTATCCGCTCAAAAGACAATGCAGGCAACTGGTCAATCACAAACAAGTGGTTATTCTTTAAAGACATTATTCCTTCAGCCAATGTAAACAAACTGGAATATTTTGTTGACACCGATCCCGGTTTTGGCAATGCAACCAACGTTCCGGTAACTGCCGGTGCAGATATCAGTGAACTGGCTATACCGGTAAATACATCCGCTTTTAGTGAAGGCTTCCATACCATATTCATCAGGAGTAAAGACAACAACGGCAACTGGGCCATTACGAACAAGTTTGGTTTCTTTAATGAATCAAGGCCGGTTCCGCTAAATATTAAAAAGGCAGAATATTATTTTAATACAGATCCCGGATTTGGCAACGGAACAGCCATTACTTTCACTACACCGATAGGCAATAATATTGCTGATTTCAGTTTCCCGGCAGACATTACTGCACTGCCCAACAACACACCACATTACCTGTTTGTAAGAACACTGGACAGCATCAATAAATGGTCGCTCACAAATGTAGTTTCTTTTACAAAAAGTGTAGTGGTACCCGTGAGCTGGCTCAGTTTTGATGCAACCTTAAAAAACAAGGTAGTTTTGCTCAACTGGAAAACCAGCAGTGAATCAAACAGCAGCCATTTTGAAATTGAACGGAGTATAGATGGTTACCGCTTTGAAAAAATGGGAGAAGTTAAAGCCGCCGGAAACAGCAACACAACAAGTGAATATGAATTTACAGACAGGCTTCCTGTTAAAGGAATGAATTACTACCGCATCAAACAGGTTGACCTTGATGGCAAGTTCAGTTATTCAGCAATCCGGAAAATAGAAATAAAAACCGATGTCCCGCTGTTTGTTATTCACAATAACCCTTCCAATGGTTCAGCAGTGATTATAAAAACATCTATTACACCTTCTTTTGTGGGAATTTTTGATATGGCAGGCAGAAAATTGAAGGAAATTACCATTGCAAACCACACGCAACCGGTAAATCTTTCAGGTTTGCCATCGGGTACTTATCATGCAGTATTATATAAAGATGCTGCTGTTATAGCTGTAGAAAAAATAGTCATTCAGCAATAAGTGGTAATACAGCAAAAAAGACAGCCTGTTCTTAACTGAACGGGCTATCTTTTTTATAAGAATATCATTTCAACTAACTTTGCAATCAAATATTTATTATTATGGAATACAGGATAGAAAAAGACACCATGGGAGAAGTAAAAGTTCCCATTGATGCATATTATGGTGCACAAACACAACGTAGTATAGATAATTTCAAGATCGCCCAGGACATCAACAGGATGCCAAAAGAGATCATCCGGGCATTTGCATATTTAAAACATGCTGCTGCCATTACAAATAACGAAGCGGGTGTATTAACAAAGAAAAAAGCCGACCTGATCGGTAAAGTATGCAAGGAAATTCTGGATGGTAAATTAGATGCTTATTTTCCATTGGTTGTATGGCAAACAGGAAGCGGCACACAGAGCAATATGAATGTTAATGAAGTGATCGCATACCGCGGGCATATATTAAATGGCGGTAAACTAAGCGACAAAGAAAAATACCTGCATCCCAATGATGATGTAAATAAATCTCAAAGCAGCAATGATACTTTTCCAACGGCCATGCACATTGCGGCATATAAAATTTTAATGGAAACCACCATTCCGGGAATACAAAAACTCCGGGATACGCTTAATAAAAAATCAAAGGCCTTCAGTAAGGTTGTAAAGATCGGACGTACTCATTTCATGGATGCAACACCACTTACATTGGGGCAGGAATTCAGCGGCTATGTATCTCAGTTAGACCATGGCCTTAAGGCAATCAAAAACACACTCGCACATTTGAGTGAACTTGCTTTGGGCGGAACTGCTGTAGGAACAGGAATTAACACGCCTCCCAAATATGATGTGAATGTGGCCAAACACATTGCAAAACTTACCAAACTGCCCTTTGTAACTGCTCAAAATAAATTTGAAGCACTGGCAGCACATGATGCCATTGTTGAAGCTCACGGAGCATTGAAGACAGTAGCAGTTAGCCTGATGAAAATTGCGAATGATATACGAATGTTATCTTCCGGCCCCAGGAGCGGCATCGGTGAAATCTTTATTCCCGATAATGAACCAGGTTCATCTATCATGCCGGGTAAAGTAAATCCAACCCAGTGTGAAGCTTTAACCATGATTGCCGCACAGGTAATGGGCAATGATGTTACCATTGGTATTGGTGGAAGCAATGGCCATTTTGAATTGAATGTGTTTAAACCGGTGATGATATATAATTTCCTGCACAGTGCCAGGCTGATCGGTGACGGCTGCGTTTCATTCAATGATAAATGCGCTGCAGGAATAGAACCCATCCGGGAGAATATTAAAAAACATGTAGATAATTCTTTGATGCTCGTAACAGCACTCAATACAAAGATCGGTTATTACAAAGCAGCTGAAATTGCACAAAAGGCACACAAGGAAGGAACCACTTTAAAAGCAATGGCCGTTAAGCTGGGATATGTAACCCCGGAAGAATTTGATGCATGGGTAATACCGGCGAATATGGTGGGAAAGATATAATACGAATTATTTATAGCACGAATTTTAAACACGAATTACACGAAT
>JAGPDJ010000028.1:9565-13664 GCA_018057635.1 Ferruginibacter sp.
AATGGCCGTTAAGCTGGGATATGTAACCCCGGAAGAATTTGATGCATGGGTAATACCGGCGAATATGGTGGGAAAGATATAATACGAATTATTTATAGCACGAATTTTAAACACGAATTACACGAATAAGGCAGATCGAAAAGAAATACTATTATTTGTGTAATTCGTTTTATTGTATAACTATTTTCTCGGTGAGCAGGTTAATGTCTTGCCCGTTGAATAGTTTTACAGTATAGATTCCAGCGCCTAATTTTTCTACATTGATCTCAAAATTATCCCGGTTGCTGGTACCATTTAGCATAAGCCTTCCCGTTATATCATACAGCTGGTAGAAAATTGGTTTTGATACATTCCGTTTACTTTCAACATATAATGTCCGGGTTGTTGGGTTTGGAAACATCTTGATGTAGATCCTTGCGTTTATAGCTGTAAGCGGATCATTAACAAGATTAATAATTGCACCTGTATATTTGTAAACGAGTATGCCTCCCCGGTTGTTGAGGATATTTGTATTACCGGTTGTTGGTCCGGAGGTCTGGCCCACACTATCGGTAACGAGGTAAAATGTTATGCCATCCTTTCCTATTGCCATATCACGGATACGGTTTTCTTCCCTGAAATATCTTGCTGTATCAGATCCGTTAGCAAGGTTTACAAAACTGTTTCCGTCTGCACTTAGCTTTAAACGAAATACTGTCCCTTCTTTTAAAGTTGTCATCAATACTGAATTTTGCCAGCCCGGAATCTTGTTTGAAAATCCGTAATAATCCATGCTGGCAGGAGCTACTGTAGGATTGCTTAACCAGTTGCAGGCAATAGAACTTCCGGACGGTGTGAAAAAAGTACGCATCGGAACCTGGAAATCCGGTAATGTAGTATCTGTTTCGTTCATGATCCTGGCTGTGGCTGGCGGAGTTGAACATTCTGGTTCACTACCGGGGCTTGGCTGGCTTGAACAATTAGATGCTGAAGACCAGTTTTTATACTGGTAAATTTTGTTATCACGGTAACCGGAAATGTATGGCCATCCATAATTTTTTCCTGGTAAAATCTGGTTGATCTCATCATCTTCTGCAGGGCCATTCTCTGCACTATATAATTTTGCACCGCCAAAATCCTGCTGCGATCCGTTCTTTGCAAAAACAATGCTGTTTGGATTCCTGTGACCGAATGAATAAATATGGCTTTGTATTGTTTTAATAACAGGGTTATCAGCCGGAATGGTTCCGTCCATATTAATACGTAAAATTTTTCCCTGGTATGCAATATAATTTCCCGCCCCAAGTTCTGCAACAGTTGGTACATCCTGCGACCTCACCGGATTACATCTTAAACCGAACTGGTTTGAACCAAGGTCTCCAACCGCATAATAAATCTTCCGGTCGGCTCCAATCAGCATCCTTCCGGAACTATGATCGTCACCAGCAGGAATATTCTGAATGATAACCGTTTCATTTCCTGTTCTTGTTGTAATAGTTGAATGTTTAACCGGAAACCTGCCTATACGTAATTTTCTAACGCCTGCACCTGCATCATAAACATAGGCAACAAAAAAAGAATCAACAGCCGGATAATCCGGATGCAATGCAAGGCCCATCATACCATCCTGTTTGATAGAAGATACAGGAGATCCGCCTGTGGTGAATTTAACACTACCAGGTATACTAAGTATTATTCTTCTTTTCCCAGTTAACGGATCAACTTTAATAACCCTGCCTCTTTTCTCACTGATCCATAAAGAATCATCAGGGCCATATAAAATTTCAAATGGGTGTTGCAGATAATACCTGTCTGCAGGAGCAGATGGTGCCTGGTTTAATACCTGTTTAATCGTAAATGATTCTGCCTGGGAATAACCATGTATGTAGCCAAGGCAAAATAATATTGTGATGAGGAGTAAATGTCTTTTCATAAGTTGGAATTTCCAGGATATTAAAAAAGAGCATGGATATAAACCATGCAACCATTCCCTATATGCTAAATAGAAAACGAATTATTTTTTATAAAAGTATAACGAGTACTAAAATTAATTACCCGTAATTATACTACATACGATTATAATACGTTTACAGATTACAGGTATTTATGATAAGTAACCAAAAAAGTAATTGGCCCCTTATTTAAATACTACAGGTTAAAAAATTAAAACAATCCGTAATGAAAAAAACTTTACAATATCCTTGTAAAGGCTTCCTGTTGGTCCTTTTTATTTGCTTCTTTGTGATGGAAGCTTATTCCCAATCATCTACTGTAGATATGGGAAAGAGTTTTACAAACATCACCAGGTTAACAACAGGAGGTACTTTTAACCCAAACGATATCATAGAAATAAATGTAACAATCGCTGTAAGAAATGTTGCACCATCTCAAATAACTGCAGTACAGGTTTATGATACTGTGCCTGCTAAAACAACATATATTCCCAATAGCATCAGGATAACAACAACAGAAGATATAACTTATAAAGGACCTTTTACAGATGCCAACGATTCAGACCAGGGAAGAAATGTTGGAGGTAATATATTAATAAACCTGGGCTCAGGTGCAACCGGTACAACCGGAGGAACAATAAAAAATACTGACAGGCCCAGTTTTTTTGGTACAAGCTGTATTATGGTTGCTTGTTACCGGGTACGTATCAATGCAGCTGCCAATTATGGCGATACAATCAGTATAGGAGGAAAAGTTACCTATAGCATAAGTGGCAGCCCGAGAACAGTTAATTTTACAAAATACCAGATCATACTTTCTCAATTAAATATTTCACCATGTACTAATGGAACAAATGTAAGTGCAGCGGGAGATTCCCTTGGTACTTTTGGTTCAGGTACAGCCACAAACCGTGCAACATCATTGGCATTTGCAACTACCTATACCAAAGTTAACGTAGGTACCGGCGCTCCACAGGATTATTATTACTCCATTGTTAAAAACAGCAGTCCTGATTCATGGACAAATCCAAACTCCACGATGCCTGAAGGAACAGCCCTTCACAGGGTATTTGGCTTTTGGGATATAGGTGGTGATCATACCGGTGCAAGCAACCAGACATTTGGAAACCCACCACCCGCAGCGGGAACGAGGGCCGGGTATATGGTACTAATTAATGCAAGTTATAAAACAGATACTGCATACCGGGAAACGCTGACGAACCTTTGCCCGGATACATACTATGAATTCAGTGCATGGTTCAGGAATGTTTGCCCAAGGTGCAGTTGCGACAGCGTTGGCAGGGCAAGTGGAGCAGCTGGTTATATTCCAGGCCCTGGTAATGATTCATCTGGTGTTAAACCAAATATTACTTTTGAAATTGACGGACTGGCGTATTATACATCCGGTGAAATTAAATACGATCGTACTGCTCCGTGGAAAAAATATGGATTTACCTTTCGCACAAAACCAGGACAAACTACTGCCATATTCCAAATCAGGAATAACTCACCGGGTGGTGGTGGAAACGACTGGGCATTGGATGATATCAGTATTTCGCATTGCGGGCCAACGCTTGCTATGAATCATAATCCCTATGTACTTGGTTGCAGCTCAGCACCATTTGTGGTAAGCTTAAGTGATACAGTCAGGTATATTTACAGCAACAGTTATGTTCATTATAAATGGCAAAGAAGTAATGTTGGTGGAACTGTGTGGACCGATCTTACCGGTCCGGGAACATCCGGAGTAGGTATTCCAACCCTGGTTGGTGGACAATATCAATATGTAACCAATCTTCCGCCATTCTTAGCAACCGCAGCAGATAGCGGCAGATATTACAGGGTTTTGGTTGGAACATCTGCGGCTAACCTTACGGGTAACTGTTCATATACTGATGGCCATACCACGATGCTCAGGGTAATAAATTGTGGTATAGTGCTTTCTACAAACCTTACACAATTCAACGGGCAGCTCATTGAAAAAAAGGCATCTTTATACTGGACAGCAACCAATGAAAAAGATCTCAGTATATATGAAATTGAAAAAAGTAATGATGGAGCTAATTTTTATAAATCGGGGACTGTTAAAGCAAAGAATATGAATGATGTTTATTACAATTATACAGACCCTGTAAATGTAACAGGCAAAAATTATTACAGGCTTAAAA
>JAGPDJ010000029.1 GCA_018057635.1 Ferruginibacter sp.
ATAATGTATTCCCGGTTGCAATACCATCATCAACTACTATAACCGTTTTTCCTTCCAGGCTTAAGGGTACTTTGTTACCCATAAACAGCTTTTGCATTTCCCGCAGCCGCGTGCGGATCCTTACCAATTCTGCTTCAATATATTCATCTGTAACATTTTCATGTGGAATTACAAAATAATCGGATAGCCCGGCAGCGCCAATGGCATACTCTTTATTTAACGGGTGCCCGATCTTTTTTGTAAGAATAAGTTGTACCGGTAATCCAAGTTCTTTTGCAACTGCATAAGCAACAGGTACGCCTCCCCGTGGCACTGCCAGTATCACTCCTGCTTTATCTTTATATTTCTGCAACCTGGCTGCCAGCATTAACCCGGCTTCCATTCTGTTCCTGAACATACAATGATTTTAAAATTTATATCCCATTGCAAATTTCCCTTTAAAAGCAAGTGCAAATCCGTTCATCAGGCACTAATAGGTATTAAATACTTTTTAAACCAGCCGGCAGCAAGTTCTGCAACTTTTTCCATCATACCATGTTCTTCAAACAAATGAGTTGCACCACCAACTATTTCCAGGCTCTTATCACAATCCAGTTTTGCAAATGCTGCTTCATTCAATTGCAACACATCGTGGTCAAGACTTCCAACAATCAGTAAAACGGGAGCTGTAACCGCCGGCAGGTCATTCATTACCAGGTCAGGCCTGCCTCCCCTGCAAACTACAGCGGCAACATGGGGTAAAACAGATGCAGCTTTTAAAGCGGATGCGGCCCCGGTACTTGCACCAAATAAACCAACCTGTGCACCTTTTGCAGCGGGCTGATTTTCAAGCCAGGTTGTTGCAGCAATGAGGCGTTCTGTTAGCAGGTCAATATCAAACCGGTTATGGTAATGTATGTCTTCTTCGGGTGTTAAAAGGTCAAATAAAAATGTTCCCAGATTCTTTTCATGCAGGTACCTTGCTACCATCAGGTTACGGCTGCTTTTCCGGCTGCTGCCACTTCCATGAGAAAAAATCACAATTGCAGTTGCCTTGAAAGGAACTACCAGTTCACCTTCCAATAAAACATTATTTACCGGAATTTTCACTTCGCTGTTATATCTTAAATCCATGATACTGTTTTATTGAGGTAAGGAAAAAGGTGCCCGTGCATTGATATTGATCTCGTGTTCTGCCAGTTGTGTGAGCCTGTCGTCAATTTGCTTTTCATTAATTTCTGCTTCATGAAATACGGCTGAAGGATGATCCATACCCAATGCTTTTGCAAATGCAGCGGCTGTTCCGTATGTGCTTATTTTATAATGGCTGATCACCTGTATGGAAGCCAGCAGGCATGCATCTTTTACTGCAACATCACGGCAGATATTCAGCTTCTCCCCTGCTTCTTCTATAAAAGCCTGCATCACCCGGTTGTTTAGACTAAGTGAAGTAATATCTTCTTCTTCAATAAACGATTCCATTTGCTGAATATGCTGTTGTACAAAATCAAGATACTTCTGCAATACAGTTTTTAATTTAAGGGAACCG
The DNA here is from genome assembly GCA_018057635.1 of Ferruginibacter sp. The sequence continues at coordinate 1,529 of JAGPDJ010000029.1, forward strand.
GCCATGTTTATCCAATCCGGTAATATTTTTTTTAATAGTATTTCAGCAATGATAAACTTGCGTGCATCATAGTCCAGTAAAGTATGCAGGCCATGAATGCCGGGATTATTTTCTGTCATGATAATATATTTAAGTATTACAAATGTATTGGCAGAAGCACACTGCCAGCATGACAAGCATCACCTTTTAAGGTAATCCTACTCATTGAAAACGGCTTCAAAAAGAACTTAATTTGAATGTTCATTTTTAGAAATCCCTATTTTTTAAAGTATTAAAAAAGATTATGGTTTTTCAGCCTGAAATGATGAAATAGAATTGTTTGTTGTGCCTGAAATCCCGTTAAAAGGAAAGAAATACTAAACTATTTCTACAAAAAGCCAGCCCGGAATAAAATTAAAATAACCAGTGTAAAAAACTATGGCCCTTAGGATTACGCTTGTAAATAAAGAACACTAAAATATTATTCACCAGATCAACATATTAATCATGCCAATAAAAGACCATACAAATAAACCAACACCACTTAATCCAAAAGAAATAAATCCAGAAATGGATCCATCAGAAATTCCGGCCATTCCCTTAAAACCTGAAGAGGAACTGGATATTATTCCAGATGAAGAAGAGTTTGAACCGCCGGCTTATGAAACACCCGAACCCGGGGAGGGGCCGTAATTGTTTCTTTAGATTAAAACCTAAACTTTGAAACACTATATAAAAGTTAAACCAGATTTTTGTAAAACGAGCAGCTATTTCAGTCCTATTGGCTAAGTTCCGGGTTATTAAACCCGGTAAAAATAAAAACACTCCTGTAAATCATTTCACTCACTGACCCGTATCATAACGGCCGGCTATTACCAATTATAACTTTGTGCTAGAAATAAATTTATCATAAATGCGATGAAAATTCCTTTATATGATATAATCCATTATAATAAAAACACGGTAACGTGGTTTGTTATAAGTATAGTGATACTCATTGCCTATGCATTGTTAAAGGATGTCATTGTTTTTATACTGACGAGGTTGTATGAATTTTTTATTCAGCAAAATTTATTTACGCCATGATCATAGAAATAGATGATACTAAAACAATCGAAGCCATTTGCAAAGCATTTTCTGCCCGGTATCCTTTTCTTAAAATAGAATTTTATGATAAGCCGCACCAATGGCAGGAAGCGTCTTCGGCCAATCACCAGTTAGCAAAAACTAAAACAGTTGCATCAGTAAGAACCCGGCATAATCCCGGAGGATTGGAAATTAGTCCCGGGCAAAAAACTGGAAGAATTGAACAGGAATTCCAAAAACGTTTTGGATTGAACATTCAGATATTCCGTCACCATGGGAACTCCTGGATACAAACAGTTGGTACAGATGAATTTACCCTGGAAGAGCAAAATGAGATAGGAAAAAATGCGAGCTATGACATGAAGCATGAATCGACAGGGAATTTGTAAGAGGAAAATCTGTTTTAATACAAATTTGCCGAATTTTAAGAAATCTTAAAATACTGAGATAATAATTCGCTGATACTTTGGGGTTATATTTTTCACTTACCCGTAACTGTTATAATAACCTGATTGAACTGATTGATGCAAGAATTAATATATGGCTTCCTGTTTATCTCCTGATCCAGTTAAATTCATATTCCAGGGGAGATTTTAAACCACGTTCTGCTATTCGCCTGTACCTTTCGGGTAAGGCCATGATATAGTCGCGTGCTTTTTCTGCTGCAGCATTGATGCCTCCGATTTGTGCAATATTCCATTCTTTGATGAGAGATTCCAGAATCTGCGTATAATCAAGACTGGTATAAACACCCAGCCGCTGAGCAGCATCACTGAAATGCGAGAAGGTTGCCCCGATCTTTTCACCACTCTGCCGGAGGAAATTAGCGGGCATCACAATTTTTTTCCGCATCATATCTTCAAAAGCCAGCATCATTTCACTGGCATCTATTTCAAATATTTTCTTTACAAAACTTTTATATGCCTTTGCATGCCTGGCTTCATCTGCTGCTATAACAGCACATATTTTAGACAACTGATCATTGCCATGCTTTTTAGCCATGGTTGCTGTGCGGCGATGAGAAATATTCGTTGCCATTTCCTGGAATGATGTATATACAAAATTCCTGTATGGATCCCTGGCAGCACCTATCTGCATGCCATCTGCAATTAAATATTGCGTACTTATTTCCATCTGGCGCATATCAATTCGCCCGCTGAGGTACAGGTATTTATTTAATAAGTCGCCATGGCGGTTTTCTTCTGCTGTCCACATCCTAACCCACTTACTCCATCCGGCTGGTTCAAGTTTATCAACACCTTCCATATCATTGAGCCAGGTTTCATAAGTTGGCAAAGCTTCTTCAGTAATTACATCACCAACCAAAACAGCCAGGTAATCATAAGGCAATTCTTTACAATTTGCCTGCAATTCCTTCACTTGCGGAATAAAATTTTCATGAGAACTTTCTGGTAAAAGGTCGGCAGGTTGCCAGTTTGTTTCCGGACTGTTGAGAAATTCATCAATGATGCTTTCAATTTTCTGAGCCAGGAAGTGCATGACTTCCTTACGTGTGTTTTTCAAATTTATTTTTTAGCAAAGAGGAAGGATACTGGATGTTGTTTATACAATAACCTGCTTCAATATTTTTTTATAATATAAAGATAAGTTATTGTTTCCCTTTTATTTGTTACAGAATGAATAAATATAATACCAAAATAATTTTCATACTGTTAAACAACACATTAGAACTACAATTGTTCAGATATTACAAATGAAAAGAGTACTGAATGCTATATATTATTTGGTAGTTTTAATTTTAATTTTTCTGCTTAATAACAAATTAAGCCCTTCCAGCTCCGGAATATTTCCAGTTAGGATTTTCAACATCCCCGTAAACGGGATAAACAGGATCATTCCATTTACCCCCCATAAAATACCGCCGGCAATGATTGCCACCAGCGTTGCCCAGGTACTCAGGTTAAGTTGTGTTGCCACAACACGGGGAAATATTACATTGGCCTCGAGGTATTGAACAAAAGCAAAAACAGCAATTACAGCAATGGGATACCAGATACTGTCTTTCGTTATCCAGGCAACAGTAACTGGTAATAAAGCACTGATAAAAATACCCAGGTATGGGATAATCGTCATTATTGCAGTAAGAAATCCAAACAATATCGCATGCTCAATACCAAGTGCAAGCAAACCAATACTGTTAAGTGCGCCAACAATTAGATATACAAATATCATCCCTTTAATGAAATGATAATATGTATACATGGTTTGATGAAGCACCTGGTGTAGTTTATCTTCATATCCTTTTCCGGCCATTTTTTCCAGTGCCAGCACAAAATCGTTGCGGTTATATAAAAATAAAGCAGCAAAAACAGGTGTAAGGATCAACATATATAAACCCGACAAAGTTTTTGAAAATATCCCGGCAAGTATTCCTGCTGTATTACCGGTACCTTTTTCTACCGAATTTTTCAACCATTCCTGCTGAGAAGCAATTGGTATATTCAGGTTTTCAGCAATCCATTGATGCAAGGATGAAATGGTTGGTTCAATCTTTGTCCGCAATTCCGGTATATCGCGACTAAAAGCGCTGAATTGCAAAGCCAGCAACCAAAATAAAAGAATCACCAATAGTATCACTACAGTTAATCCTGCAGCAATTGCCAGGCTCCTTGGAAAATGATGATGCTCCAGCCAGCGGCAAGCCGGGTATAAAACAATAGCAATAAAAAGTCCGTAAAACATGGGTATAAATAAAGCTGCCCCAAAATAAAGAATCACCAGCAACAATATTATTATCAGCAGATAGTTAAGCGTTACACCCGGTAAAAATGAACGATTTTCCATTGTTGTATTTTTTTTAACCATGTTAAACTTATCATGCAATTTCAATTATAACTCTATTACTATTTATGAGGAGCATAATGTTAGTCAATGATGATTATCATCATTATTTAAATTACATAATTTGAAATTAGCACTTAAACCTCTTGAGATGTAAAATATTGCAATGACATAAGCATTAAATCCAATGGCTTAGGAAAAAATAAATTATCAGCCTGGTTAACACAAATGAAATGACAATTTTTACCGAAATATGGAATATGCTGGCAGGTATCGCCCTATTTCTGCTGGGTATGAGATTACTGGAAGAATCGCTGCAACAGTTAACAGGACGGGCTTTTAAATTATTCCTTAAAAGACAAACCGCATCAAAACCAAAAGCAATATTGGGAGGAGCAGTGGTAACCGCTATCCTGCAGAGCAGCAGCGTGGTTAACCTGATGGTACTGGCTTTTGTAGGTGCAAATGTGTTACAAATGCAGAACGCACTTGCAGTGATGCTTGGATCAAACCTGGGTACAACATTCAGCAGCTGGATTATTGCTACTGTTGGTTTTAAACTAAACATAGAAAATATTGCCTTCCCGCTTGCCGGAATATTTGGAATAACGATGTTGCTTAGCAATAAGAATCACCTGATATATAAGTGGAGTAAAATATTTTTTGGCATAGGCCTGCTTTTCATGGGTCTCAATTTTATCAGGAATGGTATGGCTTCATCACTCAGCCAGATTGACCTTTCTGGCTTTAATCAATACCCGCTGATCATTTTCTTATTATTGGGTTTTATTATTACTGCCATTATCCAGTCGAGTACAACCACCATTGCTATAGTGTTAAGTGCCCTGCATATTGGCGCAATTGATCTGCTTACAGCTACAGCAATTGTACTTGGATCTGAAGTAGGCACTATCATAAAATTAATGATCGCATCTGCGAATGGCCTGGCAGCAAAAAAAAGAGTTGCGTTGGGAAACCTGCTATTTAATATTATTACTACCATTGTAATATTTATTTTTCTTGTACCTGTGAACAGGTTTATTACAGAAACAATAAAGATCAGTGACAATTTGCTTGCACTTGTATTTTTCCAAAGCCTGGTAAATATAGCCGGGATCATTATGTTTTACCCTTTCTTAAATCTTTTTACAAAATTCCTGGAAAGAAGATTTACCGGCAATACAGAAGAATCGCATTTCATTATTAAAGTTAAACCAGGCGATACGGAACTCGCCATGATGGCCCTGGAAAATGAAGTAAAACATTTTATTCTTCACAGCATATTTTTTACAGGAGAAGTATTTGAATTACCGGTTGATGAACGGTTAAATAAAATGCTTACTGTAAAAAACGGAAATAAGAACCCGGTGAAAGAATATGCTTTCCTCAAGCAATTGCATGGCGAAACACTGGGTTATGCAATACAGGTGCAAAATAACGTTACAGATGAATCTATTACCAAAAGGCTGAACCAACTGGTAGCAGCCAACAGGAATACAATGTATGCTGCAAAAAGCATTAAAGATGCTTTGCCCGATATTACCCAGTTACGCAACTCTTCCAATGATATCAAATACAGTTTTTACATGGATGCAGGTGAAAAAGCAGCACGGTTTTGTAATAAAATGACTGCTGTTCTGCTTAGTGAAAGCAGTGTACCTCATTTTGAAACCATGAGTGAAATACACAAAGGAGTAATTGCCGGATATTCCAATTCACTGGAGCAACTTTATAAAGAAAAAAATTTGTCAAATCTGAACGAAATAGAAATATCTACACTGATCAATTTTAACAGGGAAATGTACACAGCTTTTAAATCATTTTTATTTGCTGTAAAGGACTACCTGTTGAATTACAAAGAGGCGGCCTATTTTGATGAATTACCGGGTTTTATCAGGTAAGAAATTTTTTAAGATTGATAGTTCCTCTTTTCCCAATCTTTTTTCAGGAGGAATGAGTGGCAACCCGAATAAATTATAAATACTTTCTTCTGTTTCTCCTGCAAGCCGCTTGTTTGTTTTAACATCAAAAACACCATACTCATTTATTTTCCAACCTCTTTTTTTAGCAATGGTACGCAACATGATATTATGTTCCCTGGAACCTGTAAAATATAACATGGCTGCACCATATTCATCATCATGCACAACCCTGATGTCTGCCTGCATATCATCCGCTTTAAGTAATACACTGGCTTTAGTTTCGCCGCTTGCAAGCACCCTTTTTACCAGCGGAAGTTGTATAAACTGATTAATGATCTTTTTCCAATTACTATACGCTGCTGTAACTACAATATCAATATCACCAATGGTTTCTTTGTTGCGCCGGATACTGCCTGCCAAAGAAGCCCTGATAACTGCAGGAATACCTTTTACATCTGCTAATAATTGATCCCCTGTCTTTTTTGCTGTATTTAATAAATATCTGCGCTTTTCATCTTTATTAATTTTAAGAACCCTGAGCAGGTTAGCTATCTTCTTATTTCCAAATCCTTTCATTTCATGCAATTTCCCCATTTCAATGGCATTAATGATTTCATCTTTTGAATTTACTTTCAATGTATCGTGTAAAATATGCAAGGTGGCTGGGCCAATTCCTTCAATATCCATTAATTCCAACAATTCAAATGGCACTTTTTGTTTTAATTCTTCAAAAGTTTTTATATTTCCCGTGTCAAGATATTCTAAAATCTTTGTTGCTATACTTTCACCTACATCTTTCAACTGGTCAAGTTTTTTTATATCATGCCCATAAGCATCAACAGGCTCACTCAAATTACTGAGTGTTTTTGATGCATTATTATAGGCAATGGCCCTGAAACGCTGTTCCGGCCCGAGATACCTGTAACAATCAGCCATTTGCCTGAAAATACGGGCAAGTTCTTTATTATGCCGGAGTGTGTGAGAAGTTATCTTCATGCCCATGAAAAAACAGGTATTAAAGTAAGTTAAAAAACAGGCAAACAACCATGAGTTTTATCAAAACCAGCACTGATAGCTGTCATAGTTACCCGATTAGTTGCCTGTTAGCTTTGAATTGCTAAATCATTTATTATGTCACTAAAAACAACCGGAGAATTCGCAGAAGTGCTGAAAACTCCAAAATACCTGCCTTCCATTTCACTGATCATGCCGATTGAAACTAAAATGGGTTTAAAAACAGAATTGTCATATAAACTGAAGATGTCGGTTGATAAAATTGAAGATCAGTTGCGGCAAAACTACCCGGAAGAAAAAGCAACACCAGTTTTAAAAAGATTGAGAAAACTGGTTTCTGAGCTTAAATATGATACGCATAAAAAAACAATAGCCATTTATGTTTCACCCTTACTGGAAAAAGTGTTTTACCTGGATATACCTTTTGAGGAAAAAATAATCATTGATGATTCATTTGAAATACGTGACCTTATATACAGTAAAAAACAAAATCAGAATTACCTTCTTACCATTCTAAGTGGTAAAGAGAGCAAGGTTTTTTTAAACATGAAGGGTGAATTTATTCCGCTCACTTTAAATGTACCCGACAAAATTGAAGCATATAAAAATGACATCAACGAAAAAACAGCAAATTTCAGTGATGAGAGCGAACGCAAAGAGATACTGCTTGATAAGTTTCTTCATTTTACTGACAATGGCCTAACAGCAATAATCCTGGAACATAAATTGCCATTATTTGTAATGGGTACTGAAAAAACAATCGGGCATTTTAATACAATAACACATAATGCGAATCATGTAATTGACTATATCACCGGGAATTATGAAAGTGAAACAACCATTGAACTTCAAAAAATAATGGCTCCGTACATTGCCAAATGGAAAAAAGCAATACAAAATGGTTTGATGAAAAAGATAGATGAAGCTATGAGTCAGAAAAAACTCGCATACGGGATACAGGAAGTTTGGAAAGCATCAACAGAGAAAAAGGGTAAGATACTGGTTGTTGAAAAAAATTTCATGTACCCTGCTCAGCATGGATCTAACCCTGATGTTATATACAAATATGATGAAAACTTAAACAATTCATTTTATATTAAAGATGCGGTGGATGATATCATTGAAAAAGTGCTTGGCAGTGGTGGAGATGTAGAATTTGTAGATGAAGGATTACTCAATGAATATGGTAAGATTGTATTGATTGAATATTATGAATTCATGTAAATAAAATGACCTTACTGTTCATCCTGGTATAACATTTTACGTTGCAATTGATAGAATACGCTGGTTATTTAATTATTATTGAGATTTTTAAGTAATCAGCGTACTTTTATTACCATGAAAAAAATGTTTTTGCTTTTCCTGGTTGTGCTGCCCTTTATTGCCGGGGCACAGGTATTGGATGAAAATACCGCAACCCGTTTGGCAAGGTTACCGCTTCATTGTATACATACAGAATTCCCCAATAAAACATCACATACAGCCGACAGTGTAACAGATGCTGTTTTGCTTCCCAGGCAATTGCATCCGTCTTTTTATGGGTGTCTCGACTGGCACAGCAGTGTACACGGGCATTGGTTGCTGATCAGGGTTTTAAAACAATTTCCGGGTATTCCTGTAAAAGACAGTATTATTGAAGTGCTTAACAACAGTTTTCAGGAAGAAAAGATTTTGGAAGAAGTGGCCTATTTTACCCGGTACAAAACAACTAAAACTTTTGAACGCACTTACGGTTGGGCATGGTGGCTAAAATTAGACCAGGAATTAAATTCATGGAATGATCCGTTGGCAAGAAAATGGCATAAGATCATTCAGCCACTTACCAAACAGATCGTTCAGCTTTGGAAAGCATTCCTGCCAAAACAAACTTACCCAAACCGAACCGGTGTTCACGGCAACACGGCATTCGGACTGGTATTTGCGCTTGATTGGTCAAGGGAAATGCAGGATACGGCTTTTGAAAAAGCGATCATTGCAAAGGCAAGCAAATTTTATTTAAACAGCAAGGCAACCCCGGCTTATCTTGAACCGGATGGTTCCGATTTTTTCAGTCCAAGCCTGGAGATCGCTGATCTGATGCGACGCATACTGCCTAATAAAAAATTTATTAACTGGCTGAATGCATTTTATGAACCCAGGAGTATCAAACGAATAACAGAAATGCCGGTAGTTAGTGACAGAACCGATTACCAGATCGTACACCTCGATGGCCTCGCCATCAGCCGTGCCTGGTGTATGCGTGGAATTGCAAAAATATTACCTGCTTCCCATCCGTGGAAGAGACTGTTTGAAAAAACATCTACCCGTTTTCTTCAGCAATCCTTACCCAATGTAACGAGCGGTAATTATGGTGGTGATCATTGGCTGGCCAGTTTTATAGTATATGCGTTGCTGATATGAACGAGCATTTTACTAACAATCGTTTGTATATAATTAAATGAGGCAAAAAATACTGTGCCAGGAATATAATAACATTAAATACCAGTTATTTAGCATTAATCAATACTGGTAATAATTATTAATCCCGAATACCCATTCAATATCATGACTAAATTATTTTCAGATTTTTTTAACAGCGAAAAAGCCGGGGGATTTATTTTAATTTTCTGTACCATCCTTTCAATTCTGATTGCAAATAGCAGCTTGGGTGAAGGCTACCTTCATTTCTGGCATGAATCCATTGGATTTGAAAATACATTTCTGCATCTTAAACACCCGGTTGAATATTGGATAAATGATGGTTTGATGGCCATATTCTTTTTATTGGTTGGTCTTGAAATTGAAAGGGAAATATATATAGGTGAATTATCTAGCCTGAAAAATGCTTCCCTTCCTTTTTTTGCGGCAATTGGAGGAATGGTTGCTCCGGCTATCTTTCATTATGTTTTTAATCATGGAACAGCAACACAAGCCGGTTTTGGTATTCCGATGGCTACAGACATTGCTTTTGCATTGGGTATCCTGTCTTTGCTTGGAAATAAAGTACCGGTTTCTTTAAAAATATTCCTTACCGCTTTTGCTATCATAGATGACCTTGGAGCCATTATTATCATTGCCATTTTTTATACCAAAACATTTTCGTTGGCTTATTTTGGTGCAGCGATAGGCATATTCATATTACTGCTTGTATTCAACAGGCTCAAATTCCACAACCTGTTGCTCTATATCTTACCGGGTATTGTAATGTGGTATTGTATGTTACAATCCGGGGTACACGCCACCGTTAGTGGTGTATTGCTTGCCTTTGCACTTCCGTTTGGAAACGGTGATGAACACTCTCCTTCCTATAAATTGCAGCATTTGCTGCACAAACCTGTGGCATTTATCATACTGCCGTTATTTGCATTGGCAAATACCGGGATCGTATTTGCATCCGGATGGGCATCTCAACTAACATCAAAAAACAGCATTGGTATCATTTTGGGCCTTGTTGCCGGTAAACCAATAGGTGTTTTATTACTTGCCTATACCGCCGTTAAATTAAAACTCAGCAGCCTTGCTGAAGATATTAACTGGAAACAAATAACAGGAGCCGGCATATTGGGTGGCATTGGCTTTACCATGTCTGTTTTTATTACCCTGCTTGCTTACAATGATGGCCCCACCATCGTTTCATCTAAAATTGCAGTTTTATTTTCTTCTTTGTTTGCTGGTGTTGTGGGTTTTATAGTATTAAAAATCAGTTTAAAAAATAAAACTGGCTAAGGAAATACTCTTTTATTCCATTAAAACATGCTGTTGTTTTTTAATTTAATGAATAGGAATTACTTACCAGTCGTAGTAGTTGCTCTTGCCTTTGCACAGATCACTCAGGTAAAATGAGCGTTGTTATTTTCATACATATTTCTTATTGCCATCAACCAAATTTCAAGTACAAATCTTCAATGAAAACAATAATTGAATGAATAATTTGTTTAATATCTATTGAAAAGCAATCAATTGGGATTTTTTTAAAACCCAACCTTTTAATATATATTTAAAAATATGATATTCAATATATTAATTAAAACAAACAAGCCTTTCTAATTCTTGCAATATAGAGATTAAGGAAAAAAAGTTAGTAACTTTTTACACATAAAATTTAATCCATATACTAAAAAAATATATTTTGGTTCAAAATTTGATTAACCCTGATTTTTAAATACGTACATAATTCTGAAGCCAACAGCAATAATTTTATACTAATTTTTTATGGCAAATTCAATTCGTTTGATAGTTGCAGTAGCAATGGTTTGTTTATTTCAATTACACAGTGCTGCGCAATCATTTAGTGTTAATACCGATGGCAGCATTGCACATCCCAGCGCCATCCTGGATGTAAAAAGTACTGACAAGGGAATACTGATTCCCCGAATGAGCAAAACCGATAAAAATGCCATTACTTCGCCGGCTACAGGATTAATAATTTACCAGGAAACACCAGACAGTACCGGTTTTTATTATTATAATAGTACAAAATGGATCTGGCTATCTGATGGAGTAAACAAAGATACCACTGCGTGGAAAATAACCGGAAATGACAACATCACAGCAGCACATTTTTTAGGAACTACTAATGATTCTGCATTACGTTTCAGAATCAGGAATACTGCATCCGGAATTGTTGACAGTATTTCCTCAAACACCGCCCTTGGTTTTAAGAGCTTATCAAGTAATACTACAGGAATAAATAATACGGCGTTGGGAGTATCCTCATTACTAAATAATGTTACGGGTTCCGGCAATGTAGCCATAGGAAAAGATGCACTACAGTATAACAGGAATGACAGCAATGTTGCTATCGGATTCCGTGCCGGAAGAATCAATGGTTTTAACGTAGCATATAGTCCAAGAGAACAGACTTTTGTAGGCGTAGAAGCAGGACAAGGTGCTTACGTAAGTCATAAAAATACAGCCGTTGGGTTTAAGGCATTGATGCAAAGAGCGCCAAATGGTTCAACTACTGATTATATTGATGGGGGAAGAAATGTTGCTATAGGAGATAGTGCTATGGCATATGCTATTGGTATTTCCAATGTTGCTATTGGTGCAGAGGTATTGAGCAGGTCTGGCATCAATACATTTCAAAACGTTGCCATTGGTGATAGTTCGATGGGTGCTGCTGTAGGTACAACTGGAAACGTGGCAATTGGTTATAAAACTTTAAGCAAACAACAGGGACAGGGTTACAATACAGCCGTTGGTTATTACAGCCAACGTGATTCATCAAAAAGCACTTATTATAATACTTCTATTGGCGCATATAGTATGGAATATAACCGCACAGGTGTTTATAATACAGGGCTTGGGTTAAGCGCATTACGCAGCAGCGACAGCTCATCTTATAACAC
>JAGPDJ010000295.1 GCA_018057635.1 Ferruginibacter sp.
GGCACATTCATTTTGAAAGTATGCTGAGCCTTACCGGAAGCAATGCCGACGACCGGTTTACGCACAAACCTTCCGAAACAGCCGCTATTGCTATGGCTTTGCTGGCAAAACTTGGGGGTATCGTTACCGGTAGTTCAATAAAAGATGCAGCATTGCTAAAAGGAATTGACAAAGCTGCCGCAGCCTTACTTGCAAATAAAGGAGAAGCGCTTGTTGTTTGCGGAAGCAATGACAAGAATATCCAGGTAATAGTAAATGCCATCAACGAAGCAATAGGAGCTAATGGAACAACCATTAACTGGGCCGTTAATTCCAATTACCGCAAAGGAAATGATGCAGAACTGGTAAAACTGGTTGCTGATATGAATGCCGGCACTGTAGGTGCAGTATTAATTTCAGAATGTAATCCTGCATATAATTATACCGATAGTAAGAAATTTACGGATGGCCTTTCTAAAGTTCCATTGACCATTTCTTTCAACGGTACAATGGACGAAACCACAGAATTATGTAAATATGTTATCCCATCACACCACTGGCTTGAAAGCTGGGGAGATTCAGAGCCTAAAACAGGTTATTTCAGTTTACAGCAACCACTAATCAGTCCGTTATTTAAAACAAGGTCATTCCAGACTTCTTTATTAAAATGGAGTGGCGGCGCAACTGCAATATCTGCTCCTGCGTCAACAGATTCTACAGGAAAACCTGTTGTAACTACTTCAGTTGTGGCTGGCCCTTCCCAGGATTATGAAACTTATTTCAGAAATTACTGGACCGGGAAACTGGGAAGTGTAGAAAACTGGGATAAAGCGTTACAGGATGGCGTAATTGAACCAGCAACGCCGGTTGCAGCAGCAGCCGCGGCATTCAATGCAGGAATACTAGCAGAAGCTACGGCAAAATTGTCGTCTGTAAAGAGCGGTGCAACAGAAATATTTCTTTACGAAAAAATATCAATAGGAAACGGAAGCCAGGCCAACAACCCCTGGTTGCAGGAATTACCTGATCCAATTTCAAAAGTAACCTGGGACAACTACGCTATGATGGGGCCTGAACTGGCTAAATCACTGTTTGGCATAGACGTTTTTAATAACCAACGCCAGGCAGATGCTTATGAAGTACATCCCGAAAAACCTGTAGTTAAAATAACAGTGAATGGCCGTCCAGTTGAACTGCCAGCACTGATTTTACCAGGTCTGGATACTTCAACCATAGCTGTTGCAGTTGGATATGGAAGGGGCAGCAGCCACAAAGATTCAAAAGACCGTATAGGCCGTTCAGCTACAGGTGCTGGTAAAAATGTTTACCCGCTTGCCGCTTTCGACGGTACGTCAGTTATATACAATTCACCGGCATCATTTGCCAAAACAGGTGAAATTTATCCATTGGCTCAAACACAGGTTCACGGATCATCCGAAAACAGGCCAATTTTATACGAAACAACACTAGCCGGTTTTATTGCAGATCCAAAAGAATTATTACACGAGCCAACACACGAAAGGTCCATATTACTGGCAGATGGAAAAACAGATTTTGTAAAAGACGGCACCCTATACCCCGATTTTGATAAGCCGGGTGTAAAATGGGGCATGAGCATAGACCTTAACACCTGTACTGGTTGCAGCGCCTGCGTAGTAGCATGTACAGCAGAAAATAATGTTAGTGTAGTAGGAAAGATACAGGTACAAAGGGCTCATGAAATGCACTGGTTACGCATAGACAGGTATTTTACCGGGGATAAGAAAAATCCGGATGTGGTATTCCAGCCTATGTTATGCCAGCATTGTGACAATGCACCATGTGAAAACGTTTGCCCGGTTGTGGCTACAAACCACAGTTCCGAAGGACTTAACCAGATGGCATATAACAGGTGTATCGGTACAAGGTATTGCGCCAATAACTGTCCGTATAAAGTACGTCGTTTCAACTGGCTTGATTATACCGGAGCTGACAGCTTTGCCGATAACCAGAATACCCTGATAGGAACTGATATGGATGAGTCTGTTTTACAGATGAACGAAGACCTTACCAGGATGGTGTTAAATCCGGATGTTACCGTACGTTCACGTGGTGTGATGGAAAAATGTTCTTTCTGTGTTCAGCGTTTACAGGACAGCAAACTGGAAGCCAAAAAGCAGCAGGATCCTTCACTTGTACGTAATGTAAAAACTGCCTGTATGCAGGCTTGCCCTACCAATGCCATCAGCTTTGGTAATGTGAATGACAAAGAAAGTGATGTGTATAAAATAAGGAATGTAGAGCAGGTAAACCGCAGTTTTTATGTGCTGGAACAACTGCACGTATTGCCTAACGTGAGTTACCTGGCAAAAGTGAGGAATACAGACAGGCACCTGGGTGGGGAAGAAGAAGGACACAAGCCGGCAAAGCATGCGGAAAAAGCACATAGTTAAAAATTGGTCTTGCTTCCAACAATGTAAAAAAATTGATGAAAAATTTTATAATATATTTCCTTTTTTCACTGATCTTGTTTTCATGCAGGAAATCAAACAGTGTTACAGAGAATAGGCCTGCTGATTCAACAGCTATACCTTTACCACCTGAAGTTGGGAATATGATAATTCCGATGAATGACACTTTGAGGTATGTTGATAATTTGTCTGGTAGCATAATTAATATTAAAAAAATATACGGAGCAAGTTATATTGAACCTTCTGTAATAAACGACAGTATATATTATGTTGCAACACATACTCAGTTTACAGCTTTTAACATTTATACAGGAGTAGAATTGTTTACAAAATTTTACAATACTTTATATACCATTGGAGGAGTTGTGCCAATCTGTTATCCAGTAATTAAAGATTCCATAGTTTATATAACATGTCATGGAGAATCAAATCAATTAGTGTATTTATATGCATATCATAAAAAAACAGGAGTAAAACTTTTCCAATCGGAAATTAGTTCAAATATTCCTGGTAGGGAACCAACATTAACCACACCTTTAATTTCTGGAAATTTCATTTTTGTTGGGTACAATAATAATACAGACGTAAAACCTAAGATATTTTGTTTTGACAGGTTTAATGGAAGTCTGGTTTGGAGTAAAGAACTACCAAATTCATATAAGATTAATCCCTTCTTGCTAATTGAGAATAATAATCTAATTGTATCTATTTCCAAAGGATTTGGTAATTATGAAAGCATTGCATATTCATTGAATTCTTCAAATGGAAACATCAATTGGCAAAATAGTTATGGTAGTGGTGAGTTAATATATACAGAAAAAAGAATCAAGAACGGAAAATTATTTGTGGTAACCGAATCAACTACTATATCAAATACTTATACTTTCAACAGTTTGAATACATCAAATGGGCAATTAAATTCAGCATATGATTTTAATTCTCGTGAGTTTAATTTCATTGACGACGCTTTGTATTTTTCGAAGGATAAGAAAATGTATAAGTATTCTTATGAAGCAGGTATTGTAAATTGGAGTGTCGAACTTGAGATAGAAAAATACAGAAAAACGCAGAATGATTCAATTGCATATTCGATTTTTACAAGTTCACCTTTAATTACTGATCAATATGTTTATATTCTGGAATCTGCAATAAAAATAGGGAAAACTGTTACTTTTTTAGTTGTATATAATAAAGCCAATGGTGCGCTTATTTATAGGAGCCCAGAAATTAAAACTTCGAGCCAGTCTATGAAATTTGTTATAAGAGATAAGAACAATAGTTATTTTTATATGCAACATAAAAGATAAAAATTAAAAAAATATTTAATTAATAAGCTAACAGCTAATAACTAAAGGCCAAAAGCGAAAAAAGATATGTCATTACTGAAATACGAATCACAACAAAGGGAACCGCTGGTTGATGGTAACAAGGATTATCACCAGGTAACGGAAGATATCATTGGCCCTATTGAGATGAAGCCCAGC
>JAGPDJ010000296.1 GCA_018057635.1 Ferruginibacter sp.
CGATACTTGGCATAAAAACTACCACCTTCTGCTTTTAAACCGCCTTCCTGCCGGTTACTGATAAAACCCTGCACATGCACCATCCATTTTTTATTGATGCCCCACATCAGTTCCGGCATATTGTGATAATTCAACTTTCCATCTTTTTCAAACATAAAAGCATTCATATCTCGTACACCTAATGATTTTGCAGGCATATTGCTGGCAGGTTCGGTAAACACAAACAGTTCCTGCGCCGAAGCATCTAATGAAACAAATACAACCAATACAAAAAACAATTTCTTCATACTACAATGTTTTAATGTGATATAAATTATTGTTGATGGTAGCATAAGAAGGATACTGCTTTGACAACTTGGAAAGTTTCTTGTATTCTTTTTCAACTACAAACCCTTTATCCAAAATTTGCACTTTTACCTCGCCAGCTAAAACACCGGGTTTTGTATTCATAAACGTATAAGTGATGTTATCCTGTGTAAATGAACTATTGTTTTCTGCCTTCTGGTTATTGAAGTTGAATACAACCACTAATTCGCCAACAGAAAAACCGGCATCTTCTACTTTCTTTTTCAGGTCGCCTACATTAACTGCACTTCCACTTTTAAAATGAAGTATGAAAGCAGTTTTGTTTAAATCGGTTTCCACTTTTTCCACTTCGGGTATAGATGTTAACTGCTTGTAAGTTGCTTTTGAACACATGGAGCAGGTAAGGCCGGTTGCCGTTAATTCTGCTTTTGTAATTTGAGCATTTGCTATAACAGAAGCAAATAGTATGATAGAGCTAATTAATATTTTTTTCATTGTACTAAATTTTATTGTTTAATAGTTTCTACTACTTTACCACAAGAGAGCATTTGAGAACCGTAGTAAGGATTTTTGATAACACTCTCTTTACTCAACCAATTTGCACCTTTACCATCATTAGCCATTGGGCAAAATTGATAGTACACTGTTTCAGCAGGTTTAGCGGTCTTTATCAGTTCATACATATTTTTAGAAAGTGATATGAAGTGTTCCCGTTGATGCTCTGTGTCTTTGTTTTCTTTAATGTGCTGTGCATCTGTTTTTAAATCCTTTTCAATTTTCATCCAAACAGTATGCTCTTCCATTTTTAGTTTTCCCATTTCCACTGCATCTAAGGCAGTAAGCATAGCTGCTGCTTTTGCAGAAGCAGTAGTGCCATCCGTTTTTACTAAAGCATCTTTCAAGGCAAAGTAGTTGTCAAAAACTGCTGTAAGCTGGCTGGTTTGCTGCATATCCATTGCTGTATGTCCCGTATGGTTTGGCAAAGAACCCATTGCATCTGTAGTTGGCT
The DNA here is from genome assembly GCA_018057635.1 of Ferruginibacter sp. Next base: position 1,316 of record JAGPDJ010000296.1, read on the forward strand.
CAGTAATAGTTTTTACTACTGCCTTTTTATCTCTTTTGTATTGGCAACAGCCAGGAAGTTTTGCATAAGCTTCATCAGGAGCCAGGTAACTAACATTGTCATAACCTGAAAGAGCAATGTTTTTCAATATTGCATCTAAACCAGTTTTCTTACTATCGTAAGTGATAATAGCCAGCTTAGTGTCAGCATCCCAATCTGTTTTATACTGATTTTTTTTATTCCCTACTTTTTCTATAGTGGTTTCGCACATACCACAATCGCCATTTACCTTCACGGTTTCTGTTTTGGCATTTTTTATTTGTGCCTGCAATGGAGTAGTTGACAGTAAGCCAACTACAGCCATTAAAATAATTGCTTTCATTTTGTTTCTGATTTAAGTAATAAATAATTGGGGGTACAGGGATGCACCAATAGCCATGCACTATTAAAGTGACGGCATATCAATTACAATTACTAAATCATATCAGGAAAACGCAATGGAGAACATGCAACCGTTTTCGGACTATATCAGGTGGTGCATGGCAAGAAGAATAACTTTCAATAACCGGTAAGAATGGTTGAAAATTAAAATCGGGAACAGGGGTAATTATAGCCGGAGCAACAATATTAGTGATGAAGGCTGCTGTCGCTGCTTTCTGGTGGTCTGCTTTTAGCTTAAAATGTTTGTGTTCATCTTTGCAACAGCCTGTTTTGTCCTCTTTCATCCCACATCTGCCACATTCCTCATCCTCACTATGCCACAAACTCCAACCAACCAGTTCGTCCATACAGTAGTGCAGATGCACAGTAGCACCCATAGTGGCAGAACCGTAAATAAGCATTAATAATATGACTACTGTTTTCTTCACTTTGTCAAAGGTAAGGCGATTACTCTAAAATTATAAAACTGCTCCCGGACAGTGTTTTTTTCCATATTCTTGGCTCATTCGGAGAAATTAATGCTGATGGCCAGAATGGTCTTCTTTCTTTTCTGTTAAAGCCATACTACATTTTGAACACTTACCCGGCTTATCGCTGGTTACCTCCGGGTGCATGGGGCAGGTATATTTTTTCATCACTTCCATTTTCATCTTTTCTTTTGGAGAAAGATTCAAATCCATATTACATTTTGAGCATTTGCCTGGTTTGTCGCTGGTTATTTCTGGATGCATTGCACAGGAATAAGCCTGGACTATTTTATCTGTTTCTTTTAAATCCATACCGCATTTAGGGCATTTCCCGGATTTGTCGTGGACAGCATCCGTATGCATCGGACAAACGTAAATTTTCATCGTTTCATATTTCATTTTCTCTTTTGGAGAAAGGTTCATTAAGTTTCCACATTTAGAACATTTTTCAGGTTTGCTACTGGTAACTTCTGGATGCATGGGGCAATTATACACCTTCATTACATCCATTTTCATTTGCTCCTTTTTGGATTTGGTCAAATCCATTCCACATTTGGAACATTTTCCTGGTTTATTACTCAGTTCATCAGGATGCATAGGGCAACTGTATTTCATTTTCTCCGCTTTTTGCTTCGCTACATTTACTTCGGGGTTTGTTGGTTCCTGAGCAAATACAGAAACAGTCAGAATGGTTAAAGCTGCCATCATCAGCATTTTATACGATTTCATTTTTGTAACTATTTAGGTGAGTAGATAAATTAATTCCGGTTATATGATTGTAATAAATGTATTGTAAAGGTCTTTTTTATAACCTGTCTTACTGTTACACAATTATGGAAAGATTTATACAATTATGGTTTTAAAGTCCTTTCCCTATTAATCTATTGGGTCATTAATCATGCCCTGATTATTTATATGAAGAATTGAATGACATCTTTAGAAAGGGGAAAATTTAACCCCAAAGGGGGAAATAGCTATAAGGGCATAAATTATCTGTAAAGGATAATACTATTCTATTTGCAACAATCTTTTTTCCTTACAAAAATGGCTTTGAAAGCTTTCCAGAAAAATTGCCCTATTGATTTTATTACAGTCATTACAACATTGTTAATAGCATAATTACACTCATTCCAATCATCAGTGCATCCTCAATTATAGTTATCGTACTCATTTGCAAATTAAACACATCGCCCAGACAGGCACATTTTATTTTCCGTTTATTCAGTACACTTTGTAAAACCCCCACAATGCTTACCACCATTACTACAAAGGTAACGGCATTGGTGATAATGGGATTAAACCCTGTGAGAAAAGCGATACCTAAAGCCAGTTCTGTAAAAGCATATACATAGCCCCAGCCGCTCCATTTTTTTGCCACCACATCATACATGCTGTAACTTTCTGCAAAACCTTTCAGGTTAAGCAATTTGAAAAACGAAAAGACAAGGAAGAAACCCGCCATAAAATGATTCATCCAACGCATCCAGATATATTCTCCGTGCATATATTCTACCAGTAAAGTAATGCCCGTAATGTAGGCGAATATCAAAAGAATAGGCTTGTAAGTGGCAACCCATGATTTTGTTTCTTCTTCATCAGGAACGGGAGCAACAGCATGTTGCTGGTGTTGGCCTTCTGATAATTGGTATTTAGGGTAGTCTTTTAATGCCGCTTTTAAATCATCAGTTGCAATATGTTTT
>JAGPDJ010000297.1 GCA_018057635.1 Ferruginibacter sp.
AAAATGGTTTTTATTGGAATATTTATTTAAAAGAGCCATGGTTGCAACCCGGAATAGCTGTTAGTCTATCTGGCGGAAGGGAAACAGATTACCGTAAAATAGATACTGTACTGAACGGGATAAGGAGGGTTATTACAGATACTGTTAAATCAAGGATAAGCATTTTTTCCATCAATGCATTTGTACAGCATAGTTTTGAATTTTACAAAATATTGGGTAAAAAAGACGGGTTAGCTGTTACTCCGCAAGTGATGCTGAATGCAGGCTCTCAAAGATATTCCGAAACACATCAGAACCCTTTTTTTACACGGTTGCAGTCTACCAGATTTGACCGTTTTAAGAACCTGGGCAGGTTTAGCGATAATAGTGCATTCAGCCTTCAGTCTGCCGGTTTTAATCTTAATGTAAATTATGTAACCGGTGATTTTGGTTTTGAACCGCAGGTGTACCTGGATTATTATATCCCATCTACAACCGATAAACGCTTTACTGCAACCTATTCCTTAACGATCAGTTATACTTTATAATTTTGATTGGGTTTTAACAATTTATAGCATTCCAATTTTCCATTTGGCATATAACTTGGCATTATTTATTTCTAAATTCAAGACATATGAAAAAGGGAATCTTTTTATTCATTATTTTATTTTCAGTTTATAGCATGAATACCAATGCACAAATTTTAAAAGTTGGTATTAAAGCCGGAACTGACATTAAGAAATTATCAGGTAAATCTTTTGATGACCAGTTTTCATATGGTTACCATGTTGGCGCTTTTGCAGAAATAAAACTCAGTGAAAAATTTGGGTTACAACCCGAGGTTTATTTTAGCCAGGTAAATATTGATACCAGCTCAAATTTCAGCAGTGTATATAATTTTAAAGACCTATCAAAAGTGCAGTTGAAATATATTAACATCCCGTTATTACTGAGCTTTAAGCCAAATAAGTTTGTTGCACTACAAGCAGGCCCTCAATACGGTATATTGATAGATAAGAGCAACACGGTATTACAAAATGGGCAGGATGCCTTCAAAAAAGGTGATTTCAGCATGCTCGCTGGTATCCAGCTTCATTTTTCAAAAGTTCGTTTATACGGAAGGTATATTGTGGGGTTAACAGACATCAATGATATAGACAACCAGGAAAACTGGAAAGCACAAACTATTCAGATAGGTTTGGGAATTGCTTTTTAATTTCAGGGCCTTATTACTGTATAACTTCCGTCAGCATTTAATTTTATTACTGTACTTGGCTCAGCCGGTTCAAGATCATCCTGGCGGTGTTGCACAATATAATCAACTGCTTCTTTTATTTTTATATCAATATCAGCAAAAATAGCCGGTGCCGGGTAACCGCTGATATTGGAAGAGGTAGAAACGATTGGTTTGCCGAAAGCTGTGATCAGCCTTTTGCAGAATTCATCTTTCACGATCCTGATGGCAATACTTCCATCAGTATTTATTAAATTGGATGCAAGGTTTATGGCTTTATTATAAATCACCGTTACCGGTTTACGTGATTCCTTTACATAATCATACACGAACGGGAATTGTTGGTCGGTATATTTTAGAATGTCTTTTTCGTCGGCCAGTAAAATGATCATACTTTTCTGTTCATTCCTGTTTTTTAATTTGTAGACCTTTGAAACTGCTTTTTCATTGCACGCATCACATCCTATGCCCCATACGGTATCTGTTGGATAAAGTATCAGGCCACCCTCGTGCAGTACTTTTAAACTTTCTTCTATATCCTGTTTGAAATACATGTTACTGATTTATTGTTTCCAGTAGTTGGTTGGTTTCAATGCTATTTGCACAATTAAAATGTGTTAACGGGCATACTTTTTTTCCATGTAATCCGCATGGGCGGCAAAGCAATTTTTCCTTTGTTTCAATGATAAATGAAATGTCAGACAAGGGTGTATATCCGAATGCCGGAATGGTAGAACAAAATATTGCAGTTACCGGTGCATTTACAGCAGATGCAAAATGCAAGGGTGCACTGTCGTTTACATAATTCATGTTTGCCCTTTTCATCAATGCGGCAGACTGCAGGAAACTCAGGTTGCCGGCAAGTACTTCTGTATTTTTATTTGTTGCATGATCTGCAATCCATTTACATTCTTCAATATTATCTTTTCCACCCAATAAATAGATATTGTATGCCGGATCAAATTGATTGATGAGATCAATCCATTTTTCAGCCGGGTATTTTTTGGTGAACCAGACACTGGATGGAGTCATTGTTACAAATTTATCCGTTACATATTGCAGTATGCTATGTTCATCTTTGGCGGAAGGATACATCATAGGCTTTGTAATGACGTTATCTGTAAAATCCCGGATCAATTCATTATTCCGTTCTACTTCATGTTTGGGTTGTTGCAGGTTGAAAATGTGTTTTATCTTTTTGCTGAATAAAAAACTCAGTGGGTTCTTGTCAAATCCAATTGTTTTTCCCGCACCAGAAAAGGCAGTTAACAAACCGGTAGCAAAAAAACGCTGTACATTTATTACCAGGTCGTATTTATTCCTGCGTATCTTTTTCAATACCCCGAAAAGATTTCTGATCTTATTTTCCTTTTTATTCCAGATCAATACTTCTGTGAGGTAAGGGTTATTTTGAAGTAAAGATTCATTTCCTTTACGTACCAGGAAATGTATAGTTGATTCAGGGAAATACCTGTGCAGTTTCTCTACCAGGGCAGTGGCAAGCACCACGTCACCTATAAAAGCAGTTTGTATGATCAGGATTTTTTTCATCAGATGGGCAAAGTTATTAATTTATCCCCGACGGCGGTTATAACCCTGCAGACGGATTTTACTTAAAATCTTAAACCATAATTTCCGTAAGGTTAATCAGGCTAAATTTGTAAAAAAAAACTAATGGATTTACAACAACTTATATTGGAAGCCTGGACAAACAGGGAATTAGTGAAAGACGAAAAATACAGCAATGCTATAAGAGCGGTAATAGAAGAAGTAGACAAAGGAAGGTTGCGTACTGCAGCACCGGTTGATGGAGGCTGGCAGGTAAATGAATGGGTTAAACAAGCCATCCTGTTGTATTTTGGAATACAGCAGATGGAGACTTATACATTGCCTCCATTTGAATTTTATGATAAGATGAAACTGAAAAGTAATTACAAAGAATTGGGTGTAAGAGCTGTTCCGCATGCGGTTGCCCGATATGGCGCTTACCTGGCAAAAAATGTGGTACTAATGCCATCTTATGTAAACATTGGGGCTTTTGTTGATGAAGGCACCATGGTTGATACCTGGGCAACAGTAGGCAGTTGCGCACAGATAGGCAAACATGTTCACCTGAGTGGTGGTGTAGGAATTGGTGGAGTTTTAGAGCCCTTACAAGCCAGCCCGGTAATTATTGAAGACGGATGTTTCATCGGAAGCCGCTGTATTGTTGTAGAAGGGGTTAGGGTTCAGAAAGAAGCAGTGCTTGGAGCGAATGTTGTGCTTACCCAATCTACCAAGATCATAGATGTAAGTGGAAGCGAACCCGTGGAAATGAAAGGTATTGTTCCGGAAAGGAGTGTAGTAATTCCCGGTAGTTATACTAAAAAGTTTCCTGCAGGAGAATATGGTGTAGGTTGTGCATTGATCATTGGTAAACGAAAAACAAGTACAGATCTGAAAACGAGTTTAAATGATGCTTTGCGTGATTTTAATGTGGCAGTGTAGTTTTTTTTACCGCAGAGTCGGGGAGACGCAGAAGATTTATGTAGATTAAATAGTTAATCTCAGCGCCTTTGTGCCTCAGCGGTTTTATTTACCGCGGAGACGGGGAGACGCAGGTAATAAAAATGCAGGGAAATAAGTTCAACTCAGCACCTTTGCGCCTCAGCGGTTTTATTTACCGTAGAGACGGGGAGAAGCAGGT
>JAGPDJ010000298.1 GCA_018057635.1 Ferruginibacter sp.
GTTCTTTATGGCTGGTAGCAATATAAAGTAATACCGCATTTCGGTGGTCTGTTTCTTCCATTTTCAATTTAGAAAAAATGAATGCGGCCCTTTCAAGCGGATCAACGAGCGGGTTTTTAGATTCTACAAATATCCTGACTTCTCCACTGGTACGCTTTTCTGCCTGGCGGATTGCTGAGACAATTCGTTCATTTTCTTCAACAGTAAAAAAGTCCTTTTTTTTGAAGAGGGAAAACATGCGGGAATATTTAACCCCTCTCAACAGAGAGGGGTTGTTGCAAATTATTTTATATTAAAGTTGATCTCGGGAGCTTTTTCGCTTCCAGCATCGGCTTTATAGAATGGTTTTTCTTTGAAGCCAAACATTCCTGCAAGTATATTTCTTGGAAAACGCTTAACTTTTAAATTGTATCCTTCAATGGATTTATTATAATCCTGCCTGGCAACGTTAATGCGATTTTCGGTTCCTTCTATCTGAGTCTGGAAATCACGGAAAGCCTGTGTGGTCTTAAGATCAGGATAATTTTCAACTACTGCCAGTAACTTACTGAAAGAACCCTGCAGATTAGCCTGTGCCTTTTGATATGCTTCCAAAGAAGCGGGATCGTTGATATCAACATTAATAGAAGTTGCTTTTGATCTTGCTTCCAATACTTCACGCAATGTAGATTTTTCAAAATTTGCAGATCCTTCAATTGTTTTGATGATACTGCTGTAAAGATCGGTTCTGCGCTGGTAATTGGTTTCTACATTACTCCACACTTTTTTAACATCCTGGTCGGAAGTAATCAATCCATTATATGTGTTGCAACCCCAGAAACCAAGTATTACAACTAATCCGAGAATTACTAATAATCCGGTACGTTTCATTTTTATTGTTTTTAGTTTATATTATAAAATTAATGATAAATTCTGTTATAGAGATTTTAAAGGTTAAAGGGTTTAAGGGTTTCTATTTTTTGGAGTTAAACCGGGTTTCCGGAACCCTTTAAGACTTTAAACCCTTAGACGATTGTAAACCTACTAATACCCCGCTTTAGCCCCACCGATATTCTCCACCGGGTGCCAGGTTGTTTTTATTTCCTGCAGGTCGGTGATAAAATAGGGTGACTGGGCTTCATCGGCTTTCCAATTTATTTTTTCATAAGAAAGCACCCTTTTAACATTGTTGGCGGCTTTTTCTTTTATCATGGCCAGTACAGCTTTATCAGGTTCACAATAAACCGTTGCGTTCACATCCATGTGATCGGAAAAATAAGGGGCCAGTTCGGTAACTTTACCCGTAAGAATATTTACAACCCCACCAGGAAGATCTGAGCTATTAAGTACTTCTGCAAATGTAACAGCACACAGTGGTTTTGAATTTGAAGCCAGTACAATACAAGTATTTCCGCCGGCGATGATGGGAGCAATGATGGAAACCAAGCCGATCAGCGAATCATTTTGTGGTGCAATGGCAGCCACCACACCCATTGGTTCGGGTACGGAGAAATTAAAATGCGAGGAAGCTACCGGGTTTACTGCACTGAATAGTTGCTGAAATTTATCGCACCAGCCGCTGTAGTATATAAGCCTGTCAATAGCAAGGTTCACTTCATTTTCTGCCTGAACTTTTGTTGAATCCTGTTTCACCAGTTCTTCGATGAACTGTGCTTTTCTTCCTTCCAGCATTTCTGCTATTCTGTATAATATTTGTCCGCGGTTGAATGCAGCCCTTCCTGCCCAACCACCAAAAGCGCCTCTTGCTGAAACCACCGCATCGCGGAAATCTTTCCGGGAACTGAGGCAAACATTTGCCAGCTTTTCATTTTTTGCATTGGATGCAACATAATATCTGCCTGATTCTGTGCGGGGGAATTGTCCTCCGATGTAAATCTTGTAGGTTTTTAAAACTTCCAGGCGTTTTTCTTCACTTTTATTAGCGGGACCGTTCTCGCTGAATTTGATTGCTGATTTTTTTATCAATGTCTTTGCCATAAATTATTTTTTTCCGGGAAGACGTTTATTTCATTGCGTCTTTGCGTCTCTGCGGTTATTTTTTGAATATCTAAATTTCTAAATTAATAATATCGTCAGAATAAATTCACATATGCATTTAACCCATGCAATCCGCCTTCTCTTCCATAACCACTTTCTTTATATCCGCCAAAAGGTGAAGTAGGATCAAATTTATTAAACGTATTTGCCCAAACAACTCCGGCCCTCAGCTTGGTAGTCATGTTAAAAATCTTGGAGCCTTTGTCTGTCCATACGCCAGCAGATAATCCAAAAGGCGTGTTATTGGCTTTTTCAATCACTTCATCATCTGTGCGGAAACTCTGGATGGTTAATACCGGCCCAAAAATTTCTTCCTGAGCAATTCGGTTTGATTGTGCCACATTGGTAAAGATCGTAGGCCTGCAAAAGAATCCTTTCTTTGGAACAGAACCAGACGCCTGGAACATTTCCGCTCCTTCCTGCTGCCCAATCTTTAAATAACTATTGATCACTTCCAGTTGCGCTTTAGAATTGATGGCACCGATATCTGTATTCTTATCCAGCGGATCTCCCACAATCAGGGTTTCCATCCTGTCTTTTAATTTCTGAACCACTGTTTTAAAAACAGATTCCTGAACATATAACCTTGAGCCTGCACAGCACACATGGCCCTGGTTAAAGAATATGCCATTGATAACACCTTCTACTGCCTGATCCAAAGGCGCATCGTCAAATATGATATTGGCTGCCTTGCCGCCTAATTCAAGCGTTGCTTTTTTATTGGTCCCAGCAATGGCACGTTGTATGATCTTTCCTACATCTGTTGAACCGGTGAATGCGATCTTGTTAATATCCGGATGGTTTACGATAGCAGCTCCGGTGGCTCCGGCTCCCGTTATGATATTAACAACACCTGCTGGTAAATCTGCCTCCTGGATAATTTCTGCCAGTTTTAGTGCTGTTAAAGGAGTAGTTTCTGCAGGCTTTAAAACAACTGTATTACCGGTTGCCAATGCAGGTGCAATTTTCCAGGCTGCCATGAGTAATGGAAAATTCCAGGGAATGATCTGGCCTGCAACACCCAATGGTGCTGCCTTCCTGTTTGGAAAAGCATATTCCAGTTTATCTGCCCAGCCTGCATAGTAAAAAAAATGATTGGCGGCTGTGGGAACATCAAAATCCCTGCTTTCCCGGATGGGTTTTCCGCCATCCAATGTTTCGATGATCGCAAATTCCCGGGCACGTTCCTGTATCATTCTTGCGATGCGATAAATATATTTAGCCCTTTCTTTTGCTGGCATTTTTTTCCATGTCTTGTCATAAGCTCCCCTGGCTGCTTTAACAGCATTGTTTACATCGGCCTGGTTAGCTTCTGCTACTTCGGATAATTTTTCTTCGGTAGCAGGATTTATTGTTGCAAAATATTTTTTGCTTTGGGGCTTTTCAAATTTCCCATTTATGAAAAGGTCATAACGCGGGTTTATTTTTGCAGCACTCTTACTCTCTGGTGCGGGTGCAAGGTTTCGGGCCGAATCGAATTTTAATTTTATGGTATTGTTTTTTTTAACTGCCATTTTAAATTTTTATTATTTTAAGTAAATCAGGCCACAAAGACACAAAGGCTCAAAATTGCACAAAGAGATTATATTGGTTATGCCATTCTGCCTAAGTGGCAACAATTAATCCAGTGAAAAATAATCCATTGACTGATACACACCTGTTTTCTGTTTCATCAACTGCATCAATATATCATTAGCCAGGCTACTTGCTCCAAACCTGAACCAGTGGTTGTTCATCCATTCTTCTCCCAAAACTTCGTTTAACATTACCAGGTAGTGTAATGCCAGTTTAGATTTAGAAATGCCTCCTGCCGGTTTCATGGCAATACGTTTGCCGGTTTTATAATAAAAATC
>JAGPDJ010000299.1 GCA_018057635.1 Ferruginibacter sp.
ATGTTCTTTTTTCCATTTTTCCAGGTCGAGCGCCTGTTGCAGGTTCCAGAGCAGGAGCAGGTTCAAAGGCGCGGAGATCACAATATTGTACCGTATATCCAGGCGGTCCAGGATCTTTTTCAGTTTCCGGATCTTTACTGATGCAGCTTCCTTGTTTGAAAAAAAACGTTGTTTTAAGCGGTCATTCAATTCTGCAGTGAATGTTTCTTTTTCAATAACAGCGATACTTAATGAGAGGGCATCTATTTCATCTACGATCTTAGACAACTTATCATGCATTGGTGCAACTGCCTTATTAACCTGGTAAGCGATCACTGCATATAGCAACAGCATGGCATACATGCTGTTCATGGAAATCCATCCGGCAATGGCAGCAATCACAACTGCGAGTATGATAACAGGTAACAATATCCGAAGCCATTTCCAGTGGCTGAATTGCAGGAATAAGGCTGGTTCGTTTACCCATTGCAGTAACTTATCAAATGTTGACTGCCTGATATTGGTTTCCCTGCCAAAAGCCTGTATATCCTGCCGCCAGTGCATTTTGTTTTTCAATTCTTTAATTGCCTGTTGTCTTTCCATGATATTTACAGGTTCTGCAGGTTCCAATAACCAGGAAGCCAGTGAAACAGCACCCATATCGGAAGTTGTCCGGTTTACAAACTGGTAAAGGGATGCATGCCCGAATATATCCAGGTCGCCGGCATATTCGTGTACTTTTGGTAAAAAAGAATTGCCGTCTGCAAAATGGAAATACTCCCCTTCCAATGCTTTCCATTCATCCTGGTTGATGGAAATGAGATGCCCGATGTGTTTTATTGCAGCCCTGTTGGCCAGGTCTTTGTACACCAGTCTTACAAAAATGGCCAGTAAAATGGCTGCTGCTGAAAAAACATAAATCAATCCCAATGGCCATAAAAAATAAAAAATGGCAATGATAGCAGCGATGGAACCAAATCGCAGTATTCCAAAAACGGATTTTTTTTGTTGCAGTTTTTTTTCCTGAAGTTGCAAAGATGTTAATCTCTCCTGATAACTAGCTTTCGGATCCATGTAATTCGTTAAAATTTATACTGTAAATGTAAACTGGAATCTTAATAAGTGCTCAAACTAAATAGTTTATGTAAATTTGCGTTTGTTATTTGAACATCGAACATCGAACATCGAACATCGAACATCGAACATCGAACATCGAACATCGAACATCGAACATCGAACATCGAACAACACACCCGGGGCTGACCGGTTTTGACAGCATAGATCTTTGTAAGTGTAAGCATGTAGTGCGTTGGATAATTAGCACTTAAATCTGAATATTCAAACTTTTAAATGGCAATACTCAGTATGCCATGGCTGCCTAATTATTAATTAGACCGTCATTAGGGCCGTTGAACGGGCTTGCCTGTTGCCAAGTTCCTCCGCCGACTCAAAAAGAAAACGGGATGCTGTAATGGAATGAAGTGACCATTGCTTAAGATCATTCTTCTAAGGAAAGGGTTGGTTTGTTATGCCCCGGCTTTTCCCCGACAATCAATGCATAAATAAACATGTAGAAAGCTTATAACGAGTATGTTTGGACCAGGGTTCGATTCCCTGCAGCTCCACAGATAAGAAATTTTCCCTTGTATAATGTAAGTTTTACTGGGGATTTTTCATTTTGGAAGGTATCCATAAAGGTAACCTCCCGTTTTTTTGAGGTAACATGATTATAGTATGTTTTGAATGTTAACAACAACAACTTCTATTCTGCCATTTTACTATTTGCTTCAATACAGAACAACAGTTCATTCACAAAAACCAATGCTCTTTTATCTGTGGCCATTTTATCTGTGGGATCACCATTTTCATTAAATGCATCCTTAACCTTTGGAACCGGGAACATGGCTGGAACCATTAATGCCTTCATCTTCCAGAGCGTAAACTGTAAAGCAGTAATAACCTGTGTGCCGCCAAAAACCCCGTCTGATACCGTTGCAACAGCAACAGGCTTATGATACCATTCAACATATAAAAAATCAATGGCGTTTTTCAGGCTTGCCGGGTAACCGCCATTGTATTCCGGTGTAACAATTAAAACAGCATCGGATGATTTTATTTTTTCTGCAAAATCAAGCATACCTGTTGAAGGATCTTTCTGAAACTGTAAACGCTCATCAAACAATGGGAATTTGTATTCCATCAGGTCCAGTATCTCTGCTGTTGCCAGGTTTCCGGATTCCAGGTAATTTTTGAAATACAATGCAACCCGATGGCTGTTTCTGCCTATCCTGATACTGGCAGATATTATTGCAATATGTGGCATTTGCTTTAAATTTTTATTGTAAAATAATTGTCATTTAAACAAGAGAAACTATTCTTTGTTGGGCAATCTTCCCTTATGTAAATTAAACAAACAAAAAAGAAAACCGGCACTTTCGTAACCGGTTTTCTTTATTTGGATATTAGATATTTAACTATCCTTTTAACTTATACCCTTTTGCTTCTTTGTTTTGTGAAATATTCCTGATCGTAACTTCTACACGCCTGTTACACTGCTGACCTTCTTTGGTTTTATTATCACATATCGGGTTTTCTTTACCCAATCCCCTTGCACTGATCCTGCTCTTTGTAATACCAGCCACAACCAACGCATCAGCAACTGCCTGTGCCCTTAATTTGCTCAACTTTAAATTTGCTGCTGCACTTCCAACATTATCTGTAAATCCATTGATATAAAAAGTTGAATTTGGAATTTCCTCGTTCATCACTTTTGCAGCATTGGTAATGATGCTCATTGATTCAGGCCGGATTGTTGCTTTTCCAAAATCAAACAGGATATTTTTAAAATCTGCTGTGATCTGTACCGCTACTTTTTCCGGAGGACAACCTTTAGATGATGCCGGGCCGGCTTCAGCAGGACATGCATCCTTATCATCAAAAATGCCATCACCGTCTGTATCTACCTGCGGACAACCATTATTGGTTGCAGGACCTGCTACAGCAATACATTTATCCATCTCATCGTTTACACCATCTCCATCTGTATCAGGAACCGGGCAACCTTCATATTTAGCAACACCAGCTACAGTTGGGCATTTATCCAGTTCATCATTTATACCATCTTTATCTGTATCAGGTACCGGGCAACCTTCGTATTTAGCAACACCTGTTTCAGATTTACATTTATCCATCTCATCGTTTATACCATCACCATCTGTATCAGGTATCGGGCAACCCTGGTAACGGGCAACACCAGCCTCTTTAGGACAATTATCCACATCATCAAAAACACCATCTTTATCCGTATCTGGTTTCATTTTCTTCTTATGCTGAAGGCCGATTCTTAAACCGATATGGGCATCAGCTTGTTTGCTTTTACCTATCAAAGCACTGAACACACTTCCTGAACCAACAAAGAACGGACCTGCACGAAGTGATAAACCAACAGTAAGATCTGTAAGGGTACTGTAACTCACTGGCAAGGCAGCAGTAAATGTTTTATTCTCAAACCTTGGTGTAATGTTAAATACATTGTATGCATACATGTTTAAATTCTTCTTTTCACTAAAGGCAAACTGCCCACCTGCATTTACATAAATATTCTTCATTACATTGTAATCAACATTAAACTGAAGCGTAGTTGGTAATACTACATTGTATTTATCTCCAGTATTGGCTGTTCTTGTGAAATAAATACTGGTATCCAATATGCGGGTATACTTGCTTACAGACTGGTCTTTAAATTTACTAACCTGGAACTGCAATCCTGTTGGAATATTTACAGCATAACTTGCAGAACTTTCAGAATCCCTGCTAAATTTTATTGTACCAACATCCAACAAAGACAAACCTACTTTTAATTTATACTTATTGGCAAACCTGTCATCTACATATTGCTCATTACCCT
>JAGPDJ010000300.1 GCA_018057635.1 Ferruginibacter sp.
CTACAAAAGAATGGATCACAAAAAAATCCATTCCACCATGACCGGCACCTTCTGTTTCCTTACTCCATCTTACCCAAAGCGGATGGTCGTATTTATCAAACCATTCTTTTGCAGCATCCCACTGGTGGGGTTTTGATTGTCCTTCAATATGTACACCCTTTGCAACATCCATCCATATACCATTTGTACCCTGCACCCTAAAGCCCAGCGAATATGGACGGGGCAGGTTGGTATCATGCTGCAATAAAATAGTTTCTCCATTGGCACATCCTATAGAAGTGGTAACTACATCGCCTAATTTGAAATTGATTTTTGCATTGGGATGTTCTGCACCGCATTTTTTTACAATATGCTCATGCAAGCCCCTTGCTTTGGAAGAAAAAGAGGAAATATTTACAAACCTGTTTCCCCTGTTAATATTTATGTAATGTGCAATGGGGCCAATACCATGTGTGGGATACAAATCCCCGTTACGATAAACTGAATGGTGTGTACGCCATCTTGCTTCGCTCCAGCCCTTATCACCAAACTCACAGCCTTTTCCATAAGCATCAATGCCATTATTAAATTTTACTTCACGCAGGTCATGCTGATATCCGCCCTGCAAATGCACCATTTCTCCAAACAGTCCCTTTCGCACCATATTTAATGCCGCCATTACATCTCTTCGATAGCAAACATTCTCCAGCATCATCACTTGTGCATTGTATTGCTCCGCTGCTTTCACTACATCCCAATGGTCCTGCAGCGTAACCCCCAGCATTACTTCAGTGCCCACATATTTAATCCCAGCCTGCAGCGAGCCAATAATCATTTCCTTGTGCCATTCCCAGGGTGTAGCGATTATTACGCCATCAATATCTTTCAACTCCAGCATTTTTTTCCATGCGTAGGGCTCGCCGGTAAAGATTTGCGGCATTTTCTTTCCACTCTTAGTGATAATTTCTTTCGACAGGGAAAGCATGCGGTCATCAATATCGCAGATGGCAACCAACTCCACATCCTTTCGCCGCAATACAAGGTCAAGGTGATTTTGTCCACGCAGCCCCGTACCAATCATTACCAATTTTATTCTGTCTTTTACTTCCCTTGCAAACAAAGTAGTGTTTGGCATCAGTGCAACTGATGCAGCCGTTAATGCGGTGTTTTTAATGAATTGTTTTCTGTGCATATATTGTAATTTTAATCAGCGTTTTTTTTCGACGACTTCTTAGTGTTTTTACAGGTGGAATACCGAATATTCGACGAGGTATTATTCTACATATAGTTTGGCAGTAAAATGATGTTAATATATTTTTCATTTTTGATGTGTACCTAAAAATGGGAAGTGAATACCTGGATAGTTATTGGTGAGATAATTTGCAGATAAAGGAGTTTGCAATGAATATCCGCAGTGGTCTACTGCTTGTAATACTGATTTAAGTTTGTCAGATAAAATGGGATTGGGAGTAAACTCCGTCCAGCGGATGATTGTGAATTTAATATCGGCTTGTTCAGCTGAGGTTGGAGTCCACGTATATGTCCCACTCGATTTTGAACCGCCAAAATCAATTGTCCAGGTATAGTCGCTTTTTAGAACCATAGTGCTTGAAAATGTATAGCCCATTTCTTCGATTGTAGTGTCGCCAGCTGCTCTAAAACTATGCAACTTAAATTCAATGTCACCAAATTCTGGTTTAGCTACATCGTTGCCTTTTCTGCAGGAAGCAAATATTAAAACTGTAACTAAAACAAAAAATATTAAAATCTTTTTCATGTTATTTTTTTTATCCGGCTTAAAGCGATTTTTATACTTGTGAAGCTTGCTCTAAAGTTGCGGGCAACTTTTTTTAGTCTGTCAGTAATGTTAAATCTGTTGCAGGGTTAGGTAATCCTAATGCTACAATTTCTGTAAACACTGCATCTGTTGCCGTTTGCGTAGAAAGTTTCATTCCCCATTTTTGAAAAAAGCTAGTGAGGTTTTTTCCACTGATAGAACATGCCTTCAGCATAAACCAACGCATCCTTGTATCGGTAGTTGTGGGTCTTGCTGTTTCTCTTCTTGCCTGGCGGTGCAGTTCATGGTAAAAGTTCTCACCAAAAGCCAGTTTTAATTGCTGAAACATACATAGCCTCACCCATACACTTGCATTGCTGCCGTTGAAACTACGTTCGGCTTCCGGCCTTGCAAGATAGGTAGCTGTGTTATTCCATTCTCCTTGCGATGTTAATCGTGTCGGCGTAATGCCAAATGCTTTTTCAACTGCAATGCTGTAGATGTTCACTGTTACTTCTCCCAGTTCACTCCACGTCCATGAGCCCTGCTGGTGCATGTGGCCGAGTTCATGCCAGGGGCCCCAGGTTAAATTTTCTGCTTTTAGAATTGCCGGCACACCACCCGTAGTGCTGCCATACCAGGTTCGGTAAAACGTTGCAGCCATAAAATAACCCGGATGGTCTGATTCCGTCATTAAATATTTGTGTGTATTGGGTTTGTCAACGGGGTCGCTTCCAAACAGGCCGCTGATACTGTCCTCAATGGCAATTACCCGGTCGGCTTTTTTTATTAATGTTTCCTGGTTTTCATTTTTATATGCCAATGCGTTTGTACGGGAAAAAGTAATAATCGTTTTGTTACCCACTAACTGAACATCGGGAACGGTTGTAAGATTGTCAACCATTTTCACCCAATCTGCCTGAGTTGTTCTGCCCAATTGATAGTAAGGAACAGGTTTCATTCCGGAAATAAATTTTATCCGAACCTTGTCTGTTGGATTATCGTTGTGAAATCGAAAATAAATGATGCCGCCGGTGGCATCGGCAATTGAGTTTACGCCGGATGTCAGCGTATGTGAAGTGGGGTTCCAGCTTGCCTGGTAGCGGGAATATGTACCCACCAGTAATGTTGGAAGCCTGCTGCCGTTTACAGATGTTACTTCAACCGTCATAATGGTGGAGGCTGGCAAATAAAACCCTGTGGTATAAAAATCAGAAGCCGGATTATTTTGCGCCAGT
Organism: Ferruginibacter sp.; assembly: GCA_018057635.1. The sequence goes on from JAGPDJ010000300.1 coordinate 2,995, forward strand.
CTTGTTGACTCTTTTGAACCCGATACTGTTTCATCCAATAATAAAACGCTGTCTGCTGTGTTTAAAACAACAACAGGTGGCGGAGGAGGGGGAGGCGGTGGCGGTGGTGTTGTTGTACCGCCATCGTTGTTTTTTTTGCAGGAGATAAACACTGCTAATATCAAAATTATTATAAGAGTTATTTTTTTCATTTTCCTTCTTTTGTATTTATAATTTATTTTAAATATTGTTCCAGTATTTGCATACAATACCATTCTTGCCGTGGCAAATGAAACGGGCCTTTATACAAATTTCCTTTTGCCGGTTGTGCTATTGTGCCATCCCGGTGTAAATAGCCAAACCATTCACCGTTTTCTTTATCATGGAAATGACTGTATGAATAATCATGCACCATCTTATGCCACTCAGCATATTTTTCATTGCCTGTCATCAGATAAGCAAGCAAGGTTGCAATAATTACTTCGTTATGCGGCCACCACATTTTCATATCCTGCCAGTATTCCTGCACAGGCTTATTATATACATCACGGAAATATAAAACACCGCCATGCTCTTTATCCCATCCTCTTTCCCACATATAGTCCAGCATCCTGCATCCCAATTCAATTAATCGTTTATCATTATTACGGTGCTTTGCCTCATGCAAAATAAACCAGGCGCCTTCCATAGCATGCCCGGGATTGAGTGTCCGTCCGTCTATATGGTCAATGATGCTACCATCGGGAGCTACCTGCTCCATTACACATTTTATATCGTCTTTTACAAAATCTCTTTCTATTTCAGCCATCCATTTCTCTATCCATTCATCACAGCGGGGGTCGCCAATGGTTTCTCTTAATTGCTGTGCTGTATTCATCATTATCATAGGCACACCTATACCTT
>JAGPDJ010000301.1 GCA_018057635.1 Ferruginibacter sp.
CTATAAAGCACCAGTGCAAGTAAAAATAAATCAGCAGAACCATAAATTCAGCTACGATGAAACTAAAAAGGTAGCAATAGTGGAAGTACCCAGGCGGTCGGTAAAGCAATTAATTGAATTTGAAATTGTCTATTAAAAATAGCATAGACTTTAAAATATTTTATCATCTAAAACTATAACCATGTTTATTGTAGAAGATTACGGATTGGCCATTATGCTTTGTATTGTCACCATGCTTTGCTGGGGTTCCTGGGCTAATACGACAAAACTTACCACCAAAGCCTGGCGGTTTGAACTTTTTTATTGGGATTATGGTTTTGGTATATTGATCACCACATTGCTTCTGGCATTCACATTGGGAAGTATTGGCCCAGAGGGCAGGGCTTTCCTTGATGATATTAAGCAGGCAGGTGCCAGCAATATCCTGTCTGCTTTTGCAGGCGGCATTATTTTTAATTTAGCAAATATTTTATTGGTGGCTGCTATTGCCATTGCAGGAATGTCTGTTGCTTTCCCGGTTGGTATTGGCATTGCATTGGTATTGGGCGTAGTTGTTAATTATATTTCAAATCCCCAAGGAAACCCCGTGCTCATATTTGGCGGTGTAGCTTTAATTGCATTGGCTATATTATTAAATGCAAGGGCCTACCAGAAGCTGCAAACAAATTCTGCTACCGGTGTTTCCAAAAAAGGGTTGATATTATCAGTCGTAAGCGGCTGTTTAATGGGTCTTTTTTATAAGTATGTTGCCGGTTCAATGGTTACCAATTTCAATGTACCGGATGCCGGGAAGCTGACTCCTTATACTGCCCTGGTAATTTTTGCGATTGGTATTGTGATCAGCAGTTTTCTTTTTAATTCTCTGCAAATGAAACGTCCTTTCATTGGTACGCCGGTATCTTTCACTGACTATTTTAAAGGCATAACAAAGGATCATTTGATTGGTATTTTAGGTGGAGTAATATGGTGCGTAGGTATGTCTTTGAGTATAATAGCATCGGGTAAAGCCGGCCCGGCGGTTTCATATGGATTAGGACAAGGTGCAACGGTGGTGGCAGCACTATGGGGGATTTATGTATGGAGGGAGTTTGATAAAGCACCACAGGGAACAAAATCCTTACTGAATATCATGCTGCTCTTATATATAGGCGGGTTGGCAATGATAATACTTTCAAAGTGAGTTTTATTCATGGCTAGCCGGAAACTTAAATATATTTAATCTTCATTTTGGTATAAAAACTCTGTTATGTTTAATCCAGTTTTTAAAAGATCAGTCATTCTGTTTATTGCACTAGTAAGTTTTATTGTATGTACAGCTCAAATAAAAACCATTGACCAGAGGGTGGATTCTGTCTTAAAATTAATGACACTCGAAGAGAAAGCAGGACAGATGAACCAATACAATGGACCATGGGCAGCAACAGGTCCTTTAACCAATGACAATAATTTATTATCGCAGATAAAAGACGGTAAAGTGGGTTCTATGCTGAACGTAACAGGTGTGGCAAGAACAAAAGAGTTGCAGCAACTGGCTATGCAATCAAGATTAAAGATCCCTTTATTATTCGGGCAGGATGTGATACATGGATACAGAACTATATTTCCCATTCCCCTGGGGGAAGCAGCAAGCTGGGATATACCTGCAATGGAGCAATCTGCGAGGATTGCTGCCACAGAAGCAGCAGCGGTAGGTGTACACTGGACTTTTGCCCCGATGGTGGATATAGCCCGCGATCCAAGATGGGGAAGAGTAATGGAAGGTGCCGGTGAAGATCCTTATCTCGGCTCATTGATCGCTACAGCCAGAGTGAAAGGATTCCAGGGCAAGGGGTTTGGCAATACAGATGGACTCATGGCTTGTGCTAAACATTTTGCAGCCTATGGTGCTGCGGTGGGTGGCAGGGATTATAATTCTGTAGATATGAGTTTGCGACAATTGCATGAAGTGTACTTGCCTCCCTTCAAAGCAGCGGCTGAAGCAGGTGCAGCCACCTTCATGAATTCATTCAATGACCTCAATGGCATACCGGCCACTGGTAATAAATATTTGCAAAGAGATATTTTGAAAGGGGAATGGAAATTCAAAGGATTTGTGGTGAGCGACTGGGGTAGTGTGGGCGAAATGATCAATCATGGGTTTTCTAAAGATAATTATGAAGCCGCCATGCAGGCAGTCAATGCCGGCAGCGATATGGATATGGAAAGCCGGAGTTATATCAAACACCTGGCTGCACTGGTAAAGGAGGGGAAAGTAAAAATGAATGTGATTGATGATGCGGTGCGGCGTATTCTGAAAAAGAAATTTGAAATGGGGCTATTTGATGACCCCTATAAATACAGTAATGAAGAAAGAGAAAAGGCGCAATGGAATAATGCGGAGCATCTAAAAGTGGCAAGGGATATTTCCAGGAAAAGTATTGTGTTGCTGAAAAACGAAAAGCAATTACTTCCATTGAGTAAACAAACAAAAAAGATTGCCCTGATTGGTCCGTTTGCCAAAGCAAAAGCTGATAATAATGGTTTCTGGAGTTATGATTGGCCGGATGATACGGCAAGAATTTCTTCTTTATGGGAAGGTGTTCAGCGGAAACTTAGTGCCGCTTCAGAAATAGTATATGCAAAGGGTTGTAATATCAACGATTCATCAACGGCAGGTTTTACAGAAGCAGTGGCTGTTGCAAAAGAAGCAGATATTGTGATCATCAGTGTTGGTGAAGCCAGGGATATGAGTGGTGAAGCAAAAAGCCGGAGCAATATACATTTGCCCGGTGTGCAGGAAAAATTGATCAAAGCAGTGATGAATGCAGGAAAACCTGTTGTGGTATTGATCAGTGCCGGTCGTCCATTGATCTTTAACTGGACGGCAGATAATGCACCAGCGATTCTTTACACCTGGTGGCTGGGTACGGAAGCAGGCAATGCTATTGCAGATGTATTGTTTGGCGACTATAATCCTTCCGGCAAATTACCTATGACTTTTCCAAGAACTGAGGGACAGATCCCAATCTATTATAATCATTATAATACAGGCCGTCCGGCAAAGAATGATAGTGACCTGCATTATGTATCAGCCTTTACCGATCTGCCCAACAGCCCGAAATTTCCATTTGGATATGGGCTCAGCTATACAAAATTTGATTACAGCAATATCCGGCTGAGTAAAGCTCAGTTCAAACCCCGGGAAAAGATTGAAGCAATGGTTACAGTTCATAATAATGGTAATTATGACGGGGAAGAGGTGGTGCAATTATATATTAGAGATATAACCGGTTCTGTAGTAAGGCCGGTAAAAGAGTTAAAAGGGTTTCAAAAAATTACCTTGAAGAAAGGAGAAACAAAAGAAGTCCGATTTACGATCAGTGTGAATGATCTCCGTTTTTACAACGATAAACTGCAATATATTTACGAACCGGGACAATTTAAATTGTTTATCGGGGGTAGCAGCAATGACGTGAAAGAAGTTAATTTTCAGCTCACTAAATAAATGGTATGAAAAAATTTATTGCTTTAGTCGTACTCACCGGTTTGTCTGTGCTGACGATTGCTCAGGATTTGAGCCTCTTTCAAAAAAAGCAATTTATTAGTGGTAATGATACGCTGCCGTATCGTTTATTACTGCCAGAGAATTATGATGTCTCTAAAAAATATCCATTGGTATTTTTTCTCCACGGCGCCGGTGAAAGAGGAAATGACAATGAAAAACAACTGTTACATGGAGCTAAGCTTTTCCTGAAGGAGGAAGTGAGAAAAAAATATCCCGCTATTGTGATTTTTCCGCAATGTCCCCAAAATAGCTTCTGGAGTAATGTTGATTTTAAAATGGAAAATGGTAAAAGAGTATTTGCATTTAAAGCAGAAGGCGAACCAACAATTGC
>JAGPDJ010000302.1 GCA_018057635.1 Ferruginibacter sp.
ATCCACGCCACCACCAGATCTTGCTCGCCAAAAATGAAACCGGTTACAAAAACCTGGTAAAACTTACATCACTGGGATATATTGAAGGAATGTACTCCAAATATCCCCGGATAGATAAAACACTTATTCATAAATACCATGAAGGCCTCATTGCAACAACCTGTTGCCTGGGCGCACTGGTTCCGCAGACAATTCTTAAAAAAGGTGAAGCTGAAGGTGAAAATGAATTCAAATGGTGGCTGAATATTTTCCAGGAAGATTATTATGTAGAACTACAACGGCATGGGATACCCGAACAGGAAAAAGTAAATGAGGTACTTTTAAAATTTGCTAAAAAATACCATGTAAAAGTAATTGCGAGCAACGACAGCCATTACATCGACCAGAAAGATTTTAATGCCCATGATATTCTCCTTTGCATCAATACCGGTGAAAAACAAAGCACTCCTGCCCTGCGTGAGTTTTCGGATGATGATGTTATGACAAAGAACAAGCGCTTTGCATTTCCCAACGACCAGTTCTACTTAAAGACCACTGAAGAAATGCAGCATGTTTTCAATGACCTGCCGGAAGCCATTGACAACACCAATGAAATTGTTGATAAGATAGACCTGCTGAATTTAAAACGTGATATTCTTTTGCCGTTCTTTGAAGTGCCGGCTAATTTTAAAACTCAGGATGACTACCTGGAGCACCTAACCTGGACCGGTGCAAAGGAGCGTTATAAGATCTTAACACCTGAAAGTGAAGAACGCCTGAAATTTGAATTGGGCATCATTAAAAAAATGGGGTTTGCCGGTTACTTCCTCATTGTGGGAGATTTCATCAAAGCTGGCAGAGACATGGGTGTGTTCATTGGCCCGGGCCGTGGTTCCGCAGCCGGAAGCGCCGTAGCCTATTGTATCGGCATCACAAATATTGATCCCATCAAATACAATTTACTGTTCGAAAGGTTCCTCAATCCCGAACGTAAATCAATGCCGGATATAGATACCGACTTTGATGACGAAGGCCGTCAGAAAGTATTGAATTATGTTGTTCAAAAATATGGCAAAAACCAGGTAGCACAGATCATTACTTACGGCACCATGGCAGCCAAATCAAGTATTGCAGATGTGGCAAGGGTGATGGATCTGCCCATTGCCGAAAGCAGGGCAATTTCTAAACTGGTGCCGGAAAAACCAGGCATCAATCTTAAAAGATTACTGCATGCCCCTTTCACGAATAAAGAAGCTAAGAACGGAGAAAAATCGCTGGAAGAAAAAGAACAACTGCAGGGTGAAGATATTGAGAACGCAAAAAAATTAAGAGAGTTGTATGCTGGTGATGACCTCAACAGCAGGATCCTGCATGAGGCAGAGATACTGGAAGGTTCTGTAAGAAATACCGGGATACATGCATCAGCCATCATCATTGCCCCAAAAGACCTAACCGAACTTTTACCTGTTGCCACTTCCAAAGAATCTGAATTGTGGCTTACACAGATAGAAGGAAATTCCATTGAAGAAGCTGGTGTAATTAAAATGGATTTCCTGGGATTGAAAACACTCAGTATTTTAAAAACCGCTCTTCAGTTAATCAAACAAAACCATGGCATTGAGATTGACATCGACAACATTCCATTGGATGATGAATTAACCTATAATCTTTACCAGCATGGCGATACCAATGCCACATTCCAGTTTGAAAGCCCGGGCATGCAAAAATACCTGCGTGAATTAAAGCCCGATAAATTTGATGACCTGATTGCCATGAACGCCTTGTACAGGCCGGGGCCGATGTCATATATACCTCAATTCGTTGCCCGTAAACATGGAAGGGAAATAGTTAGTTACGATCTGCCGGATATGCAGGAATACCTGGAAGAAACTTATGGCATTACTGTTTACCAGGAACAAGTGATGTTGCTTTCGCAGAAACTCGCCGGGTATAGCAAGGGCGATGCAGATATCCTTAGAAAAGCGATGGGTAAAAAACAAAGGTCTGTGCTGGATAAAATGAAAGTGAGTTTTATTGAAGGCGCTACCGCCAAGGGACACCCGAAAGATAAGCTGGAAAAGATATGGACAGACTGGGAAGCATTTGCACAATATGCTTTCAACAAATCGCATTCCACCTGTTATGCATTTGTTGCATACCAGACGGCTTATTTAAAAGCTCATTACCCAAGCGAATACATGGCTGCCGTATTAAATCATGCGGGCAGCATAGATAAAATTACTTTCTTCATGGAAGAATGTAAACGAATGGGATTAACAGTATTGGGACCCGATATCAATGAATCCAATAATGGTTTTGCCGTAAATAAAAAAGGTGATATCCGGTTTGGGTTCAGCGGCCTAAAAGGTGTGGGTGAAGCAGCCATTGAGAACATTGTGGAAGAAAGAAACAAACATGGCCATTTTAAAGATGTATATGATATTGTTAAAAGGGTAAACCTGCGTTCGGTAAATAAAAAATCTTTGGAAAGCCTTGCTTACAGCGGCGCTTTTGATTGTTTTAAAGACATTCACCGGGCACAATATTTTTACCAGGTACCAGGCGACAGTCCGGGTATAGAAAAAATTCTGAAATTCGGAGCTATATTCCAGTCGCAATCAGCCAATGCCAGCAATACCCTGTTTGGCGATTTGCAGATGCCCGATATCATTGCGCCCAAATTACCAATCTGCCCGCCCTGGCAACTGGTAGAACAACTTGATTATGAAAAGGAAGTGACCGGCATGTATATGAGCGGCCACCCACTGGATAATTTTAAATTTGAATTAAAACATTATAACATCACACCATTGGCTGATTTCAATGAAGTGAAGAATGCTGTTGGTGTAACTCCTACATCCAAGCAATTCCGCATGGCAGGTTTGGTGATTGATGGCCAGCACCGGCTTACTAAAACAGGAAAGAACTTTGGTGTTTTGCAAATTGAGGATTTCAGCGGTAAATCTGAATTCATGTTGTGGAGTGAAGATTATGTAAAATATAAAGATTACCTGGAAAAGGGAATGATCGTAATGATTGAAGGTTTTTTCAAGCAACGGTATAACAGCGATCAGTATGAATTTAAAATTGTCAAGCTGCATTTACTGGAAACAGTTAAATCATCCCTAACCAAAGAACTCGTAATTGACATATCACCACAGTTCATAGATGAGGATTTTGTATCATTTATCGACAGGAATATGCATGAGCATCCCGGCAGAACGGCCATCAAATTCAATATCAGTGACAGCGCCCAAAAATATAAAATCAGCATGCGTTCCCTGGAAAAAGGGTTTACTATGAATGATGAAATGGCTTTATACCTTAACAGTCACCAGCATATTGATGTGAACGTATTGACCGTTTAAGTCAGAAAAACCTGACTTTTTGCGCCTGTTAACAATGATTTCGGCCATGTGGATATGTCAAAAGAGCAAATTCAGGGAATGGCTATAAATTTGCAGCCGTAGGACAACATTACATAACAATTAAAAAATAAAAAATGGCACAGGAATTCACAGATGCAAATTTTAAAACAAACGTATTGGATTCAGATAAATTAACCGTGATTGATTTTTGGGCAGAATGGTGCGGACCATGCAGGGCAATCGGACCGGTTATTGAAGAACTGGCAAAAGAATATGAAGGAAAAGTAAATATTGGTAAAGTTAATGTGGACGTAAATCCACAGGTTTCTATGAATTACGGAATTACAAGCATTCCAGCTATTTTGTTTGTAAAGAATGGAGAAGTAGTTGATAAGCTGGTAGGTGCTCAACCTAAAGCTAATTTTGTGAAAAAGATTGAGGCGCATAAATAATATTGAAAATATTATCTCATAAAAAATCTCCTTTTACCAAGGAGATTTTTTTAATTAACAGGTTTTAACTTTTAT
>JAGPDJ010000030.1 GCA_018057635.1 Ferruginibacter sp.
GCATTGTTATCAGGCACAAACATGGTGAAAGTTGTAGCCTTGTTATTCAATGAATTTAGTAATCCTGATTTAATGATTAACCTGTAATACAAGCTGTCATTTGCCGTGGCTTTCAATGTTTCTCCCAGTGCAGAACCAGTTGGAGAGACTGCAGCCGGTTCAGTGATCTGCTCCAGGTCTTTATTACAGGAAGTAAAAACAACCATTGATGCTACACATAGCAAAACGCCTGTTTTAATGTTCTTGATATTATATTTCATATTCAATTTTTTAGTTTTAAAAGATGTATTTATTAAATTGGATTAATAAATATTATACCCAAAGCTCACATAATATAAACCTCCGATCTGTGAATTGCCGATGGCATTATAATAGTATTGATTCAAGAGGTTTGTTGCTCCCAATTTAAGTATTGATTTACTGCTTGGAAATCTATAACTAACCTGCGCATCTACTGTATGTACATCTTCCAGGTTTCCTGAAGCGAAATCACCCTGGTACAAAAATCCTTGTACATAACGGTAAACGGCATTGAATCCCAAACGCTTGTTCTTTCCAAAACCAGTGTTACCTAATGCAGCATTTACTTTATACTTAGGCGCATTGAAATATGCGACAAATGTAGTTGGAACATCTTTCAGCACATCAGATGCAAAGTTCACGGAAATGGTGAAATTTTTTGGCAGCCTGTAATCAAAACTTGCGCCAAATCCATAAGATTTCACTTTATCTGCAGAGTTTACAGGTATTGATAACCTGTTACCCAATGACGTATCTCCGAGGTTTATCTGGCTGCCTGTATTGGATTGTACTGTTACTAACCTTCCCAGGAAATCCTGGTATTGTCCATAATAACCGTATAAGTCAATCAACAACTTATCTTTCAACAGTAAGCCTTTATAACCAGCTTCAAAAGAAGAAATTGATTCGGGTTTAAGTTCTTTGGCATTAACTGCAACTATATTGCCCTTCCTTAATTCTTCAAAATCGTACAATGGATTTCCTGCAAAATTATACAATTCGGCAAAGCCCTGGTTTCCACCAATAAGGCGTACACTTCCAACCGCAAGATTGATGAATTGTTGCTGGTTTGATGGGAAACGATAAGCTGTTTGATAAGAAACCCGGATATTGTTATTTTCTTTTACTTTAAACAACATCGTAGCTCTTGGTGTGAAACGGCCTTTAAAATTTTGATTTTTATCATACCTGCCGGATAAAGTAATGGTGATCCTGTCCATCAGTTTCCTGGAAGCCTGGATATAAGCACCATATTCATTGATACTAACAGGTCCGGTTGAATCTGCAAATAATGTACCTTCAGAATTCAATACATACCTTTTAAAATTAGCACCAATCAGGATATCGGCAAATTTCTTTGTAATGTGTGAAAGATTGTAATTCCCTTCTACACTATACAGATCAGATTTATCAAGAAATAAAGCGCCACCTTCTTTGATTGGTTTTTTACGGATGGAATCATAAGCTGTCCGGAAACGCTCACTGCTAGACAATGGCCTTCCTACATCAGCTGTACTCCTGGCAGCAGCATGTGCCGCAGCATCAGATAAACCATTCAGCCTTGCTCCTAAATATGTCTGGGAATATTGAGAAAACCAACCTGTAGAACCACCACTTGGTTTCCAGCTTTCGTTGAATAAACGGGTTGCAACCGTAGTGTTGTAAGATTCTCCGGCATTTTCCTGTGTTGTATATGCTCGTAAAGACCAGTTCTTATTGTTCAACTCCAGTTTATATTGCCCCATTTTAAAATCTTTCAGGGAATACCTTTCACTACCAGTATAAACCGTATTACCGGTTCCCCAATATGCAGCAAAAACAGCTTCTGTATTTTCAGTAACTTTATAATGCAGCGAACCTGCAATTTTATAATTTACTGTATTTGGATTTGTAACTTCTTTTTCTGTGTAACCGGTACGTGAAACATTTATCGGCCTTCCTCCATTTAAAGTATCGATGAAATTTTTAAGAAAAGGAGCAGCACTTGCACCAATGGCATTCAAAACTGCCGACCGGATCTCTGCGGTTGTTTCATCACCATACACATTAATTCCATCATAATTAGGATCAGTTGACCTGTCTCCTGCTTTTACTGCACCATTTGTTGCAGCACGGGCATAATTGCGGTAATCTGTACCCTGCCAGTCTTTAGCCTGGATAAGTTCCATATTTATTTTGAATGCAAATTTCTCTGAAATCTTTTTTGCCCATCTTACATTCCAGTTGTGGTAAGCAGATGCATCCCTTTGCCTTTTATCGGTATGCATGATACCTTCTTTAACTAAAAAAGACAATCCCTGGTATTTAAATGGATTTTTGCTGGTCATCAATAAAGTACCATTCATACCACCAGGGCCATATAATGCAGAAGATGCACCAGACAATAATTCAATATTATCAACGTCAAGTTCACTTAAACCGATAATTGCAGCTACAGAAAAGTTCAGACCGGGAGCCTGGTTATCCATTCCGTCAACCAATTGATTAAAACGGGTATTCCCACTTCCGTTGAAACCACGGGTAGTAGGTGTTTTAAATGTTAAAGATGAAGTAGTAACATCCACACCTTTCAGGTTTGTTACCACATCATAGAAATTTGAAACAGGCGCATTGCGGATTGTTGCAGCGCTAACCCTTTCTATTGAAACAGGCGATTCCATGATCTTTTGGGGAACCCTGCTCGCAGATACCACAATTTCCTGGCCCAAAGAACTGGCTGGGATAAATGCCACATTTATGTGGGCGGAAGCACTGCTGACTGATATTTCCTGGGGTTCAAACCCTATAGAAGATATTACCAGTGTAACCGGTAAATTTTTCACAGACAACCTGAAATTTCCTTTATCATCTGTAAAAGTTCCGTTATCTGTACCCTTAACAAAAACAGAAACAGCACCGGCAGCTTCTTTAGTATTGCTGTTTTTAACATTACCACTTACCGTAACAGCTTGTGCAAACGCAGTAATTGTTAAAATGTTAGCCAATAAAAAAGCAACCAAATGGCTCGTAACTTTTCTCATATCTCGTTGTTTTGGTTATAAAATAAGCAGCAAAATAAGGATACTTATGGTGGTATAAAAATTTAATTTTGAACCTGCTGTTGAAATCTTGATCAGCTTAATCGCCACATTTACAAGCTATCAGGTTACTTTAGCATATGGCTCAATATCAATTCCCCCATCAAACCGGTTTTTACAAAGGTAAAGTAAGAGATGTTTATACCATTTCAGACAATCTGCTGGTGATGGTAGCCAGCAACCGGATATCTGCTTTCGATGTGGTATTACCGCATCCAATCCCATATAAAGGACAGGTATTAAACCAGATAGCTGCATACATGCTGCAAGCAACAGCAGATATTTGTAAAAACTGGTTACTGGATACACCTGCTCCTTCTGTTAGTATCGGAAAAAAATGCATCCCTTTTAAAATTGAAATGGTTGTGAGGGGCAACCTGACCGGTCATGCATGGCGTACCTATTCTTCCGGAAAAAGAAATCTTTGCGGAGTTGCATTGCCTGATGGGATGAAAGAAAATGATTTTTTCCCTACACCTATTATAACACCCAGTACAAAAGCTTCAGAAGGCCATGATGAAGATATCAGTAAGGAAGAGATCATTTCGCAAAAACTGGCAACAGAATCAGAATGGGAAATACTATCTAAATATGCTTTGCAGTTATTTGAAAGGGGTAAAGAGATAGCATCAAAAAGAGGATTAATATTAGTGGATACGAAATATGAATTTGGTAAGATTGGCGATGAGATCATTTTAATGGATGAGATACATACACCAGATTCTTCCCGTTATTTTTATGCGGAAGGGTTTGACGAAAGGCAGCTGAAAAATGAAAAGCAAAAACAACTCAGCAAAGAATTTGTGCGGGAATGGCTGATCGAAAACAATTTCATGGGAAAAGAAGGACAAACCGTTCCGGAAATGTCTGCAGCCTGGATAGATACCATCAGTAACCGTTATATTGAGTTATATGAGAAAGTTATCGGAGAAAAATTTATCCCTTCAAATCTAAGCGATGTGGAAATTTTTGATCTTACATTGAAGTCAATACAAAGATTAAAAGCCTGATCAGTCTTCCACGATCTGTCCGTAATCTATAAAAAGTTCCTCACCTGCACTGATGTCTCTTATTGCTTCAAAATTTTCACCATCATTGATAGAGATAATGTTGGGGTTATCAGCATGATTTAAAAAAATGACAAGGTCTGCCATTTTAAAACCATATTCCGGAATAAAATAATTATCCTCATCATACAGGCAATAATTTTCCACTACAGCCCTGCTGTGTTCCGGAAGTACAGCTACTTCAGCCTTTGATACGGGTATCCATTCACTTTTATCATTAGAGAAAATATTCCGCTGTCCTTTGCTGATATCAGCAATGGCGAAAACACCGATCCCTTGAACCGGCGATGGTTTCAACATAACAAATGTATTGTTCATTAACTCATTCAGCAACTCAGCTTTATTCATGGAATCAGTTTGTTATAGTTTTATGAAATTCATTCATGGCACGTCATTTGAGCGATATTATTTATCATTACCTTAGGGTCTTTTAACCTGTAATGTAAGTTCTTCTCTTTTTACAACATTAAACACTTTTTATCATGACAAACTTACTATATATCATAGCCGTGATCCTGGTGATTGCATGGGCTATCAGTTTTCTAGGTGGATTTTATACTGGCGGACTCATTCATTTATTACTGGTAATTGCCGTCGTTGCTGTGTTGTTGCGTGTTATTTCCGGCAGAAAACCAATATGATTTTCAGTAACTGATGGCATAAATTGCCAGATTATAAATATAATAATCTCTATTTTACCATGGGGAACAGGATATTATCAACCAGGCAAATAAGATAAACTGAAAACATGCTATCTTATAAAAGCGGTCTTTTTGACATACCAATATGCACCCGGAAAAAGGGTGTATATTTTATTTATAAATTTCCCTGATTAATGTACGTGTGTTGAAACAAATTCCCGGAGCCTTTGTTTTGATTTATTAAAAACCTGCCTGCCTTTATCTATCCCTTTTCTTAATTCCTTCTGTTCTTCTTCCGGCCTGGTTAAGACTTCAGCGCATGCTTCGGAACAACATCCATGATATTTTTCTGCACAGGCTTTGCATTGAATGAATAAAAGGTGACAAGCCTGGTTGCTGCAATTGGTGTGTGTATCTGCAGGAGCACCGCATTGGTGGCATTGTGATATGATTTCATCAGAGATGCGCTCTCCCAGCCTTTCATCAAAAACAAAATTCTTTCCGTGAAATTTATTGGGCAATGCAGCTTCCTTCACTTTGTTTGCATAATTGATGATGCCGCCTTCCAGGTGAAAAACATTTTTAAATCCACGGTGAAGCATATACGCACTTGCCTTTTCGCAGCGGATACCGCCTGTACAATACATGATGATATGCATGTCTTTTTTGTCATCCAGCATATCAGCAGCCATTGGCAGTTGTTCCCGGAATGTATCACTGGGAATCTCAATTGCATTTTCAAAATGCCCCACTTCGTATTCATAATGATTGCGCATATCTACCACAATGGTTTCTTTATCATTGGTAAGTTTATTGAATTCTGCCGCATTCACATATTTTCCCTTGTTGGCCATATTGAACGAAGGATCAGAAATGCCATCGGCCACAATCTTTTCACGCACTTTTACTTTAAGCACCCAGAATGATTTGCCATCATCATCAACAGCTATGTTTAAACGCAACCCGTTCAATGGCGGAATACTATACAAAAGTTCCCTGAAAGCACTAAAATTACTTTCAGGTATACTTGCCTGTGCATTGATGCCTTCACTGGCCACATAAATACGACCGAATACATTCAGTGCATTGAGTCCTGAATACAATTCATCGCGGAATAATGCCGGGTTTTCAATAAAAAAATACTGGTAAAATGAAACAGTGATCCGTTTTTCTGTTTCTTCAAACAGGCGCTTCTTTAGCTCTGCCTGTGATACACGGTTGTGTAAAACTGCCATATGATTCTAATTTGATCCCGGAATAACCGGGAAATCTTATAAATTACCAGTATTACAATCCTGTATAATTAAATACAGGAACAGTAACCAGGCATTAATGATTGGATGCTTGCAGGGCAAACCAAATTTGGCTGTAAAGTTACAAAAAAAACAAAATTATTCGTCAGGAAAATATGGGAACAAAGCAAATTTTTATTTATAAGTTAACACTGGCGCTACCCTTCCGCCTGTTAACTTCCACGCCATTTCCCAGTAAACCGCCGGTGCCTATGCGAATTGCAGTACGGCTGTGTTTGCCATTTTCAAATGCAGCTACCACATCTACGCGGAGTATTTTAAAAATATTCTCCAGGCCGGCAAATACTTCAATATAATTACTCTGCCTGTCAACATAAAATGTATTGGTACCAGCTACAAGGAACCAGCCCAACCTTTTAAATAAAGGTATCTTATTGGTGAGCAAACCATTGAAATGATGTTCCAGGTGTGCAATTCCATAAAATTGTTCCGTTGTACTGTAAGCATAGTATTTTACCAATTGAAAGCTATTCACATATTCACTGGCAGTAACTGCTTCATTACCGTTGAAATGCTGGTAATCCTGAATATTCACTTTCTTATTATTTAAAAAACCACCTACGCCTAACCGGTATTTCAATGAACCGGCAAGCTTGAAATTCTTATCATCATTGATGGCCAGTTTCCATCTGTCAAAATCAACATCACTTCCAAAAATATTTTTTACACCCTTGCTGTAACCAAATGTAAATGTGGGGTATTTCGATCCAAGAGAAATCTTACTGTTGGGTAACTGGATGTATTTTTGCCCCGGCCTGAAACTTATATTAAAAGAAACAATAAATGCCTGGTGCGGAAATATTTCTGCCGCTTTTACCCGTTCTGCCGGGAAATTAGGTGTTATCCTGATACTGTCTTTCTTAAAAAAAGTATATTTCGTTATATTATTCAGTGGTATCCTGTCTTCATACAACATATTCATATTAAACCGCACACCGCTTTCAAATCGTTTTGAAAACTGAATGCTGCCAAAGTAATTCTCATATGTTTTTATATAATTATTACCATATAAAAGGATACTCAGGCTATTTACAAAAGGGAGCAAAGAGTTGTCTTTGTTATATTCACTTACTCTTTTCCCGCCGCTGAATATAAATGCAAAACACTTTAATTTTTTATCTGAATCCAGGTCGCTTGTTCTTAGTACAACATTTGCCCAGGCATTCAAATGGGTATTACTGAAACCATATCGCAGGTTAGGTTCAATAGAAAGGTTTGTTTTTATTTTCTTGAGATAGGTATTAAAACCGGCATTGATGTTAAGCACCACCCCTTCGGCATTGTTATATTCAATATTTTGTATAGGTGAAGCTATATTCCAGGTAAAAGATTGCTTCGTACTGTAATGTGTACGCCGGATGCCGCTCCACAGGGCTTTTAAAGGCTTGATCTTACCTTGCTTTTTGTTTAATGAATCAACAACTTTTTTTGAGAGGATTGAATCTTTCTGAGATTCGTAAATACTGTCTTTTATAATATAATCTTTTTGTTCTTCCGGTTCAAGCGGAACAGGCCTGGTATTGTCCCAGTATTCTTTAGATTTTTTATTCACCCCTGTATCGTAACGGATCACAATCCGGTCGAAGAATTTTTTGTTGAAAACCGGGTTGATTTCATAATTGGAATACACACTTAAAAAATTTCCAACAGCATCTATTTTAAACTGGTTAAAATTAAAATGCAGCAGCTGGCTCTTTACTCTCCAAATATTATCGGTAACGGGTACATGTTGTTGCCTTATTTGCAACGTATCCATCAGCTCCAGTTGAGATGTTTTAGTTAACAGGAGATCAAAGCTATGAATCCTCCAGTCGCCATCAGTAATATTTATTACCCCGTTAAACAATGGTTCGTAGTTCCTGCGTGGAATTACTTTGATACTGTTGATTGCTTTACCGTTCTCAAAAAAAGTTCCGAGGAATTTGAATTTATAATAACGGATAGCACCATCAGCTATAGGTGAAATAAATCCTCTTGGATTAATGGTATTTTGAAATACGTTTACATTATTTGTATACAAACTAATAAAAGCAGGAAAAGTAAATCCAAAATCGCCGCTTCCGCTAACCCTGCTGCTGATCACATCCATTTTGAATTTATCGGGCATCTTAATATTTACTTTAGCAACAGATTCTGATAAATAAACGATTCCTTTCCCGGATGAATCAAGTTTCAATTCATTTCTTTCTTCTTCAGGAATTTTTCTGCCCAATATTTTTTCCGGAAGGTTTCGTAATTTGATCATATCCTTTGTATACAGATCACAGGTAAATGCTTCAACCTGTGAAAAATAATAAGGCCGCTTTTTAATGGCCTGCCTGATGATCTCGTAAGCCGGATCTTCTGCCCCGGTCTTTACAATAACTTCCTTCATTAATAGCTTTTGAGCTTCCAGTATAAAGGTTACTTCTGTGTCTTTAGTAATAGTGACGGTTTTTTCAGTAGCAGAATAACCAATGTACTGGCAAACCAAAGTATATGTACCCGGCGAAACATTAAAAGAATAATTTGCTTTATTGTTGGCACTCGTTCCCAATGAACTTCCTTTTATTGTTATGGAAGCAAAAGGCAGCAGGTCGCCTGTAGCATTAAAAACGGTACCAAAAATTTTTTGTGCTGAAGTGTTAAGTGATAAAAGCAGAAAAAGAATAAAGTAAATAAATCTCATAAATCATGTTGCAAGTAAACGAAATTAACTTCCCTAATGTTATGGAAACATTAAAAGATGAAAGCCATTCCAACTATTTTCCTGTTCTTCTGATAAAACTGCCTGATAAAGCTGCAAATCCGCCAACAATTGCACCTATCAACCCGGTTACAAGCATAAGTAAATAAGGATCATCTTTCTTAATAATAAGCATAGATATTTTATGTGCCAGGATATGATCGTTGTTGTAACTGATCCAGAAACTCAATCCGCCCCATAAAAAGAATAATGCAAGGAAACCACTCATAAATGCTTTCCCTGCACTTTGATGAATAAGTGCTGAAACAATAAAACATACGATGGCTATGCTCCACCACGGAAAATACAGGCAAGCGGCAAAACTCAGCAAGGCCATCAATAAAAAAGATATGGTGAATTTCATGGGTTGTTTGTTGGTTTTATACAGTTTACTTGTTTATTGGTTTACTTGTTTATTAGTTTGAAAGAAAAAGTTCTTGTGAAATTTAAAGCACTAAAAAATTAAGCTTTTTTAAATTTCAACTTTCCGATTATTCTTTTATCTGATTGTTCTGCTTTGGTCATCATCCATAGTTTGTAATATTTTCCATTAACCCACTGGTCAACAAAGCTGTCGTAATATTTACTTCCGGGGTTTCCACTCTGACCACCCGGGTAAACAGCATAAGCTTCTGTGTTTTTAGTGAGGCTTACCACCATTCGCCAGCTTGGCCCATGATCACTCCTTGTTGCATTTATAATATGCCTTCCCCCGCCAATCGGCAAATGAAGCCGGCTGAATTCGGGAAGTTTCAACAAGTGGCTAATATGTGTGTCTTTGTATTTTGCCCATTCCAGTTTATCTTCCAAAGCTGCTTTAGATAATTCGATCACTGCGTTTTTAAATGATGCAGTTACAGCATCGGGTAAAGTTTCCATTTGAGTTGTAGTGATATTATCCAGAAATTTATACGCTGAATCTTTGAGTACAGATTCCAGTAAAGTACTTTCAAAAGGTTTTATAACAGGACCATTCATTTTTGCAAATTCATCATTAAACACTGTATCAAAAAAGCATTTCCATGTAATTGCAAAAATGGTAGCTCCTTTACTGGTTACATCATTTCTAAGATCCCATTTTTTAAGCAACCCGAAATATTTTCTTTCACTTTCATTTAATGCACCTTCATTTATGTTCTGCAGGAAAATGGGACGGGCCATTTCTGCAAATACATTGTAATTATCTGTTTGCATAGCCATCATATCTTGTGGGGTAATTTGCTGCATTGCTGATAATTTCCGGTTGATGATCAGTCCTCTTGGTGCAGGGTAATTATTACCCAGGTAGTATGGGTAAACTGAATCCGCCGGATGTTGGTTAGCACTGCTAACGAATCCTCTTTCCGGGTTGTATTGGAATGGCGTTTCATCCATAGGAATCATGCCCTGCCACATATAACTGCTATCTGTACCCGGCATGATGAAATCGCCCTGTCCCTTCCATTTGGCAGGAAAATTGCCTTGTGTCCGGATGGCGATATCGCCACTTTTACAGGCAAAAACAACATTTTGACCGGGTGTTTGCAGGTTAACAACTGCTTTATTATAATCGTCATAATTTTTAGCCCTGTTCAATATATGAAACAGTTTTAATTCATTAGTGGGATCATGAGCTGTCCAGCGTACGGCATAATTTTTCCCATTTCCGTTTCTTTTTCCGCTGAAAGATTTGTCATACATAACGGGACCGAATAAGGTATAAGCAACTGTATCAATAAAATCGGGTTTGCCGGAAATTTTTATTTGTTCATAACGGAAAGTAGTTTTCTTCCATTCGTTGTTAAACCAATATTCCTGCCTGGTTTCATCTTTAAAACGTATTTCGTAATAATCCCTCACATCACGTCCGCCGTTAGTAAATCCAAAAGCGCAACTGTCGTTAAATCCGATGATCACATTTGGTGCGCCGGGGAATGTTGCACCATAGGCGTTATATGATGGCGTGCTTATTTGCATTTCAAACCATATAGAGGGGAAATTCAAACCAAGATGCGGATCGTTGCATAAAATGGGTGCCCCGCTTTTTGTTTTGGAACCACTAACTGCCCAGTTATTGCTGCCATTGTCCCTATCAGGTTTGTTATTTTCTTCCACATTTATGCTGTCTTTTTTAAAATACAGGGAATCTGCATCGGCCGGAATTGTAACTTTTATTTTAGGTTCCGGGTAAATTGTTCCTTTTGGAATAATAGGATCCATTGAATCCTGGTAAACCGGGAACAGTTTGGCAAAATCATCCTTATTAAAAAAGCTGAATGCATTAGTCATTTCCAGGTCATTTTCACCTGCAGCCAGATCAAAAGCCATATACTTTAAAAATAAGGCAGTTTTAAAATTGCTCCATTTTTCCGGTTTGTAACCAAGCAGTTTATATTCCAATGGTAATTTGCTTACAGTAAGACTTTCAATATAAGCATTAACCCCGGCTGTATAAGCATCACATTCTTTTTTGGTAGTTTCATCTGATTCCATTTCCCGCAGTGAATTCTCAGCGCCATAAACCATTCCGAGTCTCCTGAATTCACGATCATGGTTCAACGCCACATCTCCAACTACTTCACTTACCCTTCCGGCAGCAGACAGTGTTTGTAATTCCATTTGCCATAAACGGAATTTTGCATGAATATAACCCTGAACAAATAAAGCATCAATGTCATTATCAGCAAAAATATGAGGCACAAGGCGGTCATCAAAAAAGACATTCACATTTCCATTAAGTGCAGGGATAGAAATTTCAGCATCATAAGTCTCATTGATGGGCTCTGCATTTTGCCACAATCCTTCCTGGGGTGATAGTAATTTACCCAGGGGTGCCGGTAACAGCGTTTTTGTATTCAGTATGTAACATAAAGCTGTTGTGATAACAGCAAACAATAATGAAAGGAAAATTCTCATATTCAGGTTTGAAACCTGTAAATTAATTAAAATATCAATTAGCCCTGCATGTTTTACGTTTACAATGAATATTGATCTGCTTACTTTTTTTGTTCAAAACTGTATTTTTGCCGCATGAATGAGAATCTAAGTGAACACACCAGGAATATTTTAGGGCTGCAATTGCCTACAGACCCGAGATGGGTGAACCTGGCCGAACTACAACTTGAAGATATTTTAACAGATCATGCCTATTGCGAACAAAAAGCAGCTACGACCTGTATCAGTTTAATTCAAAAAAATCCTGAGAAAGCGTTGATGGTTGAAGAACTAAGCCCAATTGTAACAGAAGAATGGGGTCATTTCCGCATGGTATTAGCAGAACTTAAGAAACGAAATTTACAATTGGGCAGGCAACGTAAAGATGTATATGTGAATAAATTACTTGATTTCCGGGTTAAAGGGGGAAGCAGGGATGAAAGTTTCCTGGACCAGATGCTTATTATGGCACTTATAGAAGCCAGAAGTTGTGAACGTTTTAAAAGGTTAAGTGAGGGATTGGATGATGCCTATATGAGAAGGTTTTACCGCAAATTCATGGAAAGTGAAGCAGGCCACTATACTTTGTTTATAAATCTTGCAGAATATTATATTGACAAAAAGGTTGTGCGAAAAAGATGGGCAGAATGGCTGGTATATGAAAAAGAACTAATGAACAGCCAGGAAGTAAGGGGTGACAGGATACATTAATACAACTGTAATTTTTGATTAAAATCTCCTTTTATATTGTTGTTTTCAACGAATTATTTTGAGAATACAGGTGAAGTTTTGCACAAAAGATTTCACCTCAAATGATCAAAATAAAATACAAAGCTGCATTCATAGAAAATGAGTGCTATCATATTTATAACAGGACTAATAACCAAGAGCTATTATACAGGAATGATATAAATTATAGTTATTTTTTAAAGAAATTTGAAGAAATAACAGTTGGTTATTTATACCTGTATTCCTGGAACCTGCAACCAACTCATTTCCATTTGTGTGTAAAAGTTAAAAGTTTTGAAGCAATAATCAACTACATAAATACAAAGTCAGTGAAGGATCTCTGTGTTACAGAGAAAAAGTTCAAGCGTAATAAGGCAACGATTCACGAATTAATAGACAATGTTTTTCAGCGGTTCCTGATTTCATATTGCATGTCGTATAACAGCATGTATGATAGAAAGGGCAATTTGTTACACCGTCCATTTAAGCATATCCATGTGAATAAAGAAAGTCAATTTACACAAACAATCATATACATAAATGCCAATGCAGTTAAGCATAATATCGTGAAAGATATTAGTGATTACAAATGGTCATCGTATCACACGATAATATCAGACATTAAAACAAATCTGTGCAGAAATGAAATATTGGAATGGTTTGGAGGGAGGGATCAGTTTATAAAAACAATGAAGGAACAAACAGCTTATTATTATTCCTGTGAGACCGGAATTGAGGAGGAATAAAAAGATGTCATCTACTTTTTGAAGCGGTAAATTAAGTGGTAATAAAAAGATGACATCTTTTTATTAATATTGCAACAAATTGAATATCATTCAATTACAAGGCTTTTTACCAGATGACATCTTTTTTTAAAGCCCTAAATGATCAACATTTAAAAAGATGTCATCTTTTATTTAAGAAATATTGCTCCTCCCCTTCCATATCGATATGTGGATAATACTGCTTCAACAACTTTACCTTTTCAAGGTTATTCAAAAGAAATTTTTTATGCTGCTCTGA